>CBDTYI010000087.1:0-9465 GCA_965364565.1 uncultured Gammaproteobacteria bacterium
TACTCACCTTCAGCCAGAAGAAAGCGGCGCACATGGTGCGCAAGGTGCTGGAGTCGGCTATCGCCAATGCCGAGCACAACGAAGGCGCCGACGTCGACGAGCTGAAGGTCTCCGCGGCGTGCGTGGACGAGGGACCGACGCTGAAGCGCTGGCACGCCCGCGCCAAGGGCCGCGCCAACCATATTTTCAAACGCACCAGTCATATCACGATTACTGTCGCAGAGCAGTAATCAAGGGCAAAGTCAAAGAGAGTACGGCATGGGCCAGAAAGTACATCCAACGGGTATCCGCCTCGGCATCGTCAAGGACTGGACCTCGAAGTGGTATGCGGATTCGAAGAAGTATGCTGATTTCCTCAATCTCGATCTGGAGACACGGGAATTCATCAAGCAGCGCCTCAAGCACGCTTCGGTAAGCCGCATCCAGATCGAACGGCCGGCCAGCAATGCGGTGATCACCATCCACACCGCCCGGCCCGGTATCGTGATCGGCAAGAAGGGCGAGGATATCGAGAAGCTGCGCGCCGAGATCGCGGGGCGCATGGGCATGCCGGTGCATGTCAACATCGAGGAAGTGCGCAAGCCGGAAGTCGAGGCCCAGCTGGTTGCCGAGAGTGTCGCCCAGCAGCTGGAACGCCGCATCATGTTCCGCCGCGCCATGAAGCGCGCCGTGGGCAACGCCATGCGGCTCGGCGCGGAAGGTATCAAGATCATGGTCGCCGGGCGCCTGAACGGGGCGGAAATCGCCCGTACCGAGTGGTACCGCGAAGGACGCGTGCCGCTGCACACATTGCGTGCGGACATCGACTACGGCTTCACTGAAGCCAACACCACTTATGGTGTAATCGGTGTGAAGGTCTGGGTGTTCAAAGGTGAGATCCTGGATCGCGATGAGCAGAACGTCGAGCCGGAGCCCGCTAAGAAAGCGGCTGGCGGTAAATAAGGGAGTCGCGAGGCATGTTACAGCCCAAGAGAACCAAATTCCGCAAGCAGCAGAAAGGCCGTAATCGCGGCCTGGCGCAGAGCGGCAACAAAGTGAGCTTCGGCGAGTTCGCGCTCAAGGCCACCACCCGTGGCCAGTTGACCGCGCGTCAGATCGAGGCCGCGCGCCGCGCCATTACCCGCCAGGTCAAACGCGGCGGCAAACTGTGGATTCGCATCTTCCCCGATGTGCCGATCACCAAGAAACCGATCGAGGTGCGCCAGGGCAAGGGTAAGGGTAACGTGGAATACTGGGTTGCCAAGATTCAGCCCGGCCGCGTGCTGTATGAAATGGAAGGCGTGTCGGAAGAGCAGGCCCGTGAGGCATTCAAGCTGGCGGCCGCCAAGCTGCCGGTGCGCACCACTTTCGTGAACCGGACGGTGATGTGATGAAAGCGAGCGAGCTAAGACAGAAGTCAGCCGATGAGCTGAAGCTGGAACTCGATGGGTTGCTGCGCGAGCAGTTCAATCTGCGTATGCAAAAGGGCACCGGCCAGCTGTCGCGGCCCGACCAGGTGAACAAGGTGCGGCGCGATATCGCGCGCATCAAGACCATATTGAACGAGAAAGCAACAGCGGGTGAAGCGGCATGAGCGAAGAGAGCAAACTGGTCCGTACTGTGGCCGGTCGCGTTGTCAGCGACAAGATGGAAAAGAGTGCCGTGGTCCTGGTTGAGCGTCGCGTGCGCCACCCGCTGTACGGAAAGTACATACGGCGTTCCACCAAAGTGCACATTCACGACGAGAACAACGAATGCAAGGTAGGCGACACCGTGACGATTCAGGAGTGTCGTCCCATTTCCAGGACCAAGTCGTGGAAACTGGTTGAAGTCGTGGAACGGCCGGTAGGCTGAGTTAACTCAAGAGTAGCTTGAACGGGGATTAGGTCATGATTCAGATGCAATCAAGGCTGGATGTCGCGGACAACAGCGGTGCCAGAAGCCTCCAGTGCATCAAAGTGCTGGGCGGTTCACACCGGCGTTATGCCAGTATCGGCGACATCATCAAGGTCAGTGTGAAAGAGGCGATTCCCCGCGGCAAGGTGAAGAAGGGCGAAGTCTACAACGCTGTCGTGGTGCGCACCGCCAAGGGTGTGCGGCGTCCGGACGGTTCGCTGATCCGCTTCGACGGCAACGCTGCGGTGCTGCTCAATAACAAGCTCGAGCCGATCGGGACGCGTATTTTCGGACCGGTGACGCGCGAGCTGCGCAGCGAGCGGTTCATGAAGATTATTTCGCTTGCGCCCGAAGTGCTGTAAGCGGAGGTCAGGATTATGCGCAAAATTCGAAAAGGCGATGACGTGGTCGTAACGACCGGCAAGGACAGTGGCAAGCGCGGCACCGTGCTGAAGGTGCTGCCGGAAACGGACAAGGTGGTGGTCGAGAACGTGAATCTCGTCAAGAAGCACACCAAACCGAATCCCCAGCGCGGCATCAGCGGCGGCATCGTCGAAAAAGAGATGCCGATCCATGCGTCTAACGTCATGTTGTACAACCCGCAGACCAAGAAGGGAGACCGGGTCGGATTCCGCATCCTGGAAGACGGTCGCAAGGTACGTATATTCAAGTCCACCAGCGAAGCTGTGGACGTTTGACAGTGAGTTGCTGAGATGACCAGGTTACAAGCTCTGTATCGTGATGAAGTGGTCAAGAAACTGCAGGAGCAGTTTGGCTACAAGAATGTGATGGAAGTCCCGCGCATCACCAAGGTCACCATCAACATGGGTGTCGGCGAGGCCGTGGGCGACAAGAAGGTCATGGACAATGCAATGGCCGACATGGAGCGGATCGCCGGGCAGAAGCCCATCGTGCGCAAGGCGCGCAAGTCGGTGGCCAGCTTCAAGATCCGCGACGGCTGGCCGGTCGGCTGCAAGGTCACCCTGCGCCGCGAGCGCATGTACGAATTCCTGGATCGCCTGATCAATATTGCCATGCCGCGCATCCGCGATTTTCGCGGCATGAGCGCCAAGGCGTTTGACGGCCAGGGCAACTACAACATGGGTGTGCGGGAACAGATCATTTTCCCGGAAATCGACTACGACAAGATTGACGCACTGCGTGGCATGGATATCAGCATAACCACCACTGCAAGAACCGACGCGGAAGGACGCGCCCTGCTGGCGGCGTTCAACTTCCCGTTCAGAAACTGAGGACCGCACAGCATGGCAAAGATTTGCATGATCCAGCGTGAAGTCAAGCGCGCCAAGATGGTGAACAAGTACGCCAGGAAGCGCGCCGAACTGAAAGCGATCATCGCCGATATGAAAAACTCGGACGAAGAGCGCTACGACGCGCAGCTCAAACTGCAGGCGTTGCCGCGCGACGCCAGCCCGACCCGGCAGCGGAACCGCTGCCGCGTCACCGGCCGTCCGCACGGCTACTACCGCAAGTTTGGCCTGGCGCGCAACAAGCTGCGCGAACATGCCATGAAGGGCGACGTTCCCGGTCTCGTCAAGGCGAGCTGGTAACCGCACGGAATTAAACAGAGGTATTCAGATTATGATGACGGATCCCATCGCCGATATGCTGACCCGCATTCGCAATGGCCAGCGCGCCGGCAAGGTTTCGGTGTCCATGCCCTCTTCGAAGCTGAAGACTTCGATCGCAGGTGTGTTGAAAGACGAGGGCTACATCGCGGACTTCCGGGTTCAGGATGAGGCCGGCAAGGCGGTGATGAGCGTCGACCTCAAGTATTACGAGGGGCAGCCGGTGATCGACGATCTGCAGCGGATCAGCCGTCCCGGCCTGCGCATTTACAAGAGCAAGGATGAGTTGCCCAAGGTTCAGGGTGGTCTGGGTGTCGCGATTGTGTCGACTTCCAAGGGCGTAATGAGTGACCGCGCCGCCCGCGCCGCCGGAGAAGGCGGCGAAGTGCTTTGCTACGTATCCTGATGAGTACAGACCATGTCCAGAGTTGCAAAACAACCGATTGAACTGCCTTCCGGCGTCGAGATCAGCGTCAATGGCCAGGCCCTGACGGTGAAGGGCGGCAAGGGGTCGCTCGACCACCAGGTGCACCGCTCGGTCAAGGTCGAGCAGGACGGCAACGTGCTGACCTTCGCCCCCAAAGACGGCTCCAAGTCTGCCAACGCCCTGGCCGGAACCACCCGCGCGCTGGTCAACAACATGGTGACCGGTGTCAGCGTCGGCTTCGAAAAGAAACTGCAGCTGGTGGGCGTGGGCTACCGCGCCCAGGCGCAAGGCAACAAGCTGAACCTGACGCTGGGCTTTTCCCACCCGGTCGATTACGCGGTGCCGGAGGGCATCAGCGTAGAGACGCCCAGCCAGACCGAAGTGGTCGTCAAAGGCGTTAACAAGCAGATGGTAGGTCAGGTCGCCGCCGAAATCCGCGGCTACCGTCCGCCGGAGCCTTACAAGGGCAAGGGTGTGAAATACGCCGATGAGATCATCGTGCGTAAGGAAGCCAAGAAGAAGTGATTTAATGGGGGCCGAATCCGCTTCGGTCCCCGCACAGAAATCGAAGGTAACAGCATGGACAAGAAGGAATCACGACTGCGCCGCGCGAGAAAGACCCGCGCCAAGATACACGGAATGGGCAAACCCCGTCTGTGCATCCACCGCACGCCGCGGCACATTTACGCGCAGATCATCGATGGTGCGGGCGACAAGGTGCTGGCCAGCGCGTCGACGCTGGATCGGGAGTTGCGCAAGAGCTTGAGCGCCACAGGCAATGCTGCCGCGGCTGCCGAGATCGGCAAGCTGGTGGCCGAGCGGGCCAAGGCGGCGGGCATCAACTCGGTCGCGTTTGACCGCTCCGGGTTCAGGTATCATGGTCGGGTAAAGGCGCTGGCGGACGCCGCGCGGGAAAGTGGTCTGGAATTCTAATCTAAGGGTTGCACAATGGCGAATGTCGATACGCAAGCGAGTTCTGACGGTCTTCACGAGAAGCTGATAGGCATAAACCGTGTCGCCAAGGTGGTGAAGGGCGGCCGTCAGTTCGGTTTTGCGGCGCTCACCGTGGTCGGTGATGGCGAGGGCCGGGTCGGTTTCGGCCGCGGCAAGGCGCGCGAAGTCCCGGTCGCGATTCAGAAGGCGATGGAGAATGCGCGCAAGAACATGAAACGTGTTGCGCTGAAGGAGGGTACTCTGCAGTACCCGATCACGGCAAGATTCGGTGCCGCGAAGGTTCACATGCAGCCGGCTTCCGAGGGGACCGGCATTATCGCCGGCGGTGCGATGCGCGCCGTGTTCGAAGTGGTCGGTGTGCGCGATGTGCTGGCCAAGTGCATCGGCACCAACAACCCGATCAACGTGGTGCGGGCAACCATGAAGGGTCTGGCGGAAATGCGTTCGCCGGAGCAGGTGGCTGCCAAGCGCGGCAAGAAGGTCGACGACATTCTGGGGTAAGCCATGGCGGACAAGACACTGAAAATCACTCTGGTGAGGAGCACCAACAAGCGTCTCGAGTCGCACAAGGCGTGCGTGCGCGGACTGGGCTTGCGTCGCATGCATCACTCGGTTGAAGTGAGCGACACACCGGAAAATCGGGGCATGATCAACAAAGTCTCGTACATGCTCCAGGTAGAGGAAGCTTAATATGCGACTGAATAACTTGAAGTCGGCGGCGGGCAGCCGGCCGGCGGCGAAGCGGGTCGGGCGCGGCATCGGCTCGGGTCTCGGCAAGACCTGCGGCCGCGGCCACAAAGGCCAGACATCGCGCTCGGGCGGATTTCACAAGGTCGGCTTCGAAGGCGGCCAGATGCCGCTGCAGCGCCGTCTGCCGAAAGTGGGTTTCACTTCGCGCAAGTCGCTGGTGACAGAGGAAGTGCGTTTGCACGAGCTGACCGCGGTTGAGGGCGGCGCCGTTGACCTGGCTGCGCTGAAGGCGGCCGGTGTGGTCAGGCAGGGCACCCAGCACGTCAAGATTATTGCTTCGGGCGAAATCGCCACCGCGGTGACGGTGCGCGGTGTGCGCGTCACCAAGGGTGCCCGCGCGGCAATCGAAGCGGCTGGCGGCAAGGTAGAGGACTAGATAGTGTCCCCTCCCAGCCACATTGACGGGCTCAGAGCCATGCAGCTGCGCCGCCGCCAGGCGCAGCTCGCAGGCAATGGTGATCCCTTGTCAAGAGCTGCAACGCCGCAGGGGCGCAGCTGCATGACTCCCGCGGGGCAAGACGGTCGGCGGCCATCTGCGGTGTTGCGTCCCCTTGGGGTAGAGCGGCTATACCGGCGGGAACGCGCCTTGCATCTGGCTGTCGATCGTCATGCTGAGCGCGTCAATGTGGCTGGGAGGGGACACTGATGGCCGTTTCTGGCGCAGGACTCGCCGGCGGACTCGGCGATCTGGGTAAGCTGACCGAGCTGCGTCACCGTATCCTGTTTGTGCTGGGCGCTATCCTGGTGTTCCGCATTGGGTCTTTCATCCCGCTGCCGGGCATCGATCCGCACGTGCTGTCGCAACTGGTCGACCAGCAGCGCGGCACCATCCTCGACATGTTCAACATGTTCTCCGGCGGCGCGCTGGAGCGCCTGTCGCTGTTTGCGCTGGGAATCATGCCGTATATCTCGGCTTCCATCATCATGCAGCTGCTGTCCTACACCGTGCCCACGCTGGAACAAATCAAGAAAGAAGGGGAAGCCGGGCGCCGCAAGATCACCCAGTACACCCGCTACGGCACCGTGGTACTGGCGACCTTCCAGGCCATCGGTATCTCGACGGCGCTGCAGGGCCAGCAGATGGGCGGCGCACCGCTGGTCATTCTGCAGGGAATGCCATTCGTGATTTCGGCGGTGATCTGCCTGGTCACCGGCACCCTGTTCCTGATGTGGCTGGGTGAGCAGGTCACCGAGCGCGGTGTCGGTAACGGTATTTCGATCATCATCTTCTCGGGGATCGTGGCCGGCCTGCCGTCGGCCATCGGCGGCTCCCTGGAACTGGTGCGCACCGGCGAACTCAACACCCTGAGCATGCTGTTCCTGTTCGCCCTGGCGATCGCGGTGACCGCTTTCGTGGTGTTCGTGGAGCGCGGCCAGCGCCGCATCACGGTGAACTACGCCAAACGCCAGCAGGGCCGCAAGCTGTACGCCGCCCAGAGCACCCACCTGCCGCTGAAGCTCAACATGGCGGGTGTCATTCCGCCCATTTTCGCTTCCAGCATCATCCTGTTCCCCGCCACTGCCGGGCAGTGGTTCGGCAGCACCGAGGGCATGGGCTGGCTGAAGGACATATCGACCATGCTGTCGCCGGGCCAGCCGCTCTACATCATGTTCTATGCGATGGCGATTATTTTCTTCTGCTTCTTCTATACCGCGATTGTGTTCAACTCCAAGGAAACCGCGGACAACCTGAAGAAGTCGGGGGCCTTCATCCCGGGTATTCGTCCCGGCGAGCAGACCGCACGATTTATCGACGGAGTGATGACGCGCCTGACCCTGGCCGGCGCCATCTACATCACCGCCGTGTGTCTGCTGCCCGAGTTCCTGATTCTGTACTGGAACGTGCCGTTTTATTTCGGCGGCACCTCGCTGCTGATCATCGTCGTGGTGGTCATGGACTTCATGGCTCAGGTCCAGTCGCACATGATGTCGCACCAGTACGAGAGCCTCATGAAGAAAGCCAATTTGAAGAGTCACGGCCGGGCCGGCGTACTCCGCTAAGTCTTTGTATACAGGTGAAACCATGAAAGTTAGAGCGTCTGTAAAGCGCATTTGCCGCAACTGCAAGATTGTCCGCCGCAACGGCGTGGTGCGGGTTATCTGCAAGGATGGCCGGCACAAGCAGCGCCAGGGCTGAGGGCGGCTGCTGGACTGTCTCATTGTTTGATTTTAAGTTTGAAAACAAGGGTCGTATCCGGTATTCTTGCGGGTTTCGCCGTTCGCAACCGGATAGTCTCGTTTAGGAGATCACATTCATGGCTCGTATAGCCGGGATTAACGTTCCGACACACAAGCACACGGTCATCGCACTGACGTCCATTTACGGGATCGGTCGCGCCACCGCGCACAAGATCTGCGCGGCCAGTGGCATCGGCCCGGACGTCAAGATCAAGGACCTGTCCGAGGGCGAGATCGAGACCCTGCGTGGCGAGGTGGCCAAGTTCACGGTTGAAGGTGACCTGCGCCGCACCATCTCCATGAATATCAAGCGTCTCATGGACCTCGGCTGCTATCGCGGTATGCGTCACCGCCGCGGCCTGCCGTTGCGCGGCCAGCGCACCCGCACCAACGCCCGCACCCGCAAGGGACCGCGCCGCCCGATTCGTAAATAAGTTGCTGGTAACAGGTATCCAACATGGCTAAAGCGCCGACAACAGCCCGCACGCGGAAAAAAGTCAAAAAGAACGTGGTCGATGGTATCGCTCATGTTCACGCGTCCTTCAACAATACGATCGTGACCATTACCGATCGTCAGGGCAACGCCCTGGGGTGGGCGACCGCCGGGGGTTCCGGTTTCCGCGGTTCGCGCAAGAGCACCCCGTTTGCAGCCCAGGTTGCCGCCGAGCGCGCCGGCGAGATGGTCAAGGAGTACGGACTGAAAAATCTCGAAGTCGAGGTGAAGGGACCCGGGCCGGGCCGCGAATCGGCCGTGCGCGCCCTGAACAATTCCGGCTTCCGGATCACCAATATCACCGATGTGACCCCGATTCCGCACAACGGGTGTCGTCCGCCCAAGAAGCGGCGCGTCTAAGGCGGAGGAGAGCTAATGGCCAAGTACGTTGGAGCGAAATGTCGCCAGTGCCGTCGTGAAGGCACCAAACTGTTTTTGAAGGGCGAGAAGTGCTACACGAGCAAATGTCCGGTGGAAAACCGGCCGTTCCCGCCCGGGCAGCACGGCCAGCGCCGTGGGCGCCTGTCGGATTACGCCACCCAGCTGCGCGAGAAGCAGAAAATGCGCCGTATCTACGGCGTGCTGGAGGGGCAGTTCCACAACTATTACAAGAGTGCGGCACAGCGCAAGGGTTCCACCGGTGAAAACCTGCTGCAGTTGCTGGAGAGCCGTCTCGACAACGTGGTCTACCGCATGGGTTTCGCCGCTTCGCGCAGCGAGGCGCGCCAGCTGGTGCGCCACTATGGCGTTACCGTCAACGGGCAGCGCGTGACCATTCCGTCCTACCAGGTGAAACCCAACGACAACCTCGCGGTGGCGGAAAAGTCCCGCAACCAGTTGCGCGTCAAGGCTGCCCTGGAACTGGCCGAACAGCGCGGTTTTGTAGACTGGATCGACGTTGATCCGAAGAAAATGGAAGGCGTTTTCAAAGCGCGTCCGGAGCGCGCCGATCTGCCTGCCGAGATCAACGAGCATCTGATCGTCGAGCTGTACTCCAAGTAAGTCAACAGGTAAGAGGGCTTTTCATGCAGGGCAAGGTTACTGAGTTCCTGAAGCCGCGTATCGTCGATGTGCAGAGCGTCAACGATCGTACTGCAAGGGTTGTGCTGGAACCGCTGGAGCGCGGCTTCGGGCACACACTGGGCAATGCGCTACGCCGCATTCTGCTGTCGTCCATGCCGGGTTGCGCCATCACGCGT
>CBDTYI010000088.1:0-9236 GCA_965364565.1 uncultured Gammaproteobacteria bacterium
TTTTCGCGGGCCTGGAGCTGGTACTGGCTGTATCCGGCGTGCGTCCCGTGCTGCTGAGCGAAGATCCCCTGGTCGGGTTCGCCGACAATGTGCCGCTGTACGTGGAAGCCACCGGGGAAGACGGATCAGGCATCCTCAGGACGGCGGACCAGCAGATACGCTGGTTCAATTATCAGGAATTTCCCCAGCACAAAGGCCGCAACAGCTACCGTATCTTCTGTGTGGGCGGTTCCACCACGTACGGTCGGCCTTATTCCGACCGGGCATCGTTCTGCGGCTGGCTGCGGGCCTATCTGAAGGCCGCTGACCCGACGCGCCATTGGGAGGTCATCAACGCCGGTGGCATCAGTTTCGCCAGTTACCGAGTGGCCAGACTGATGAACGAACTCACACGCTATCAGCCGGACCTGTTCATTGTGTATTCCGGTCACAACGAGTTTCTCGAGGAACGCTCCTACGGCGGACTTATCGACCTGCCTGGCTGGGTGATCAGTCTGAATACCGCGCTGAGCGGCACGCGAACCTACAGCGCAATGAAGAAGCTCATCGAGGCCGTGCGGCCCGGCGCGCCGGCAAGGGCGCAGCAGGGCAATACCCTGAGCGGAGACGTGGATGAGATCCTCAATCACTCCGTGGGCCCGGAGAGCTATCACCGCGACGATGCCCTGAAGCAGCAGATCATCACTCACTACCGCCTGAATATGGTTCGCATGGTCAGGATAGCCCGCAGTGCGGGCGCCGACATGGTATTCGTGCAGCCCGCCAGCAACCTCAAAGACATGTCGCCCTTCAAGAGCGAACACAAACCAGGGCTGGACGCGCAGGCGCAACAGGAGTGGCAGGCACTGTATCAGCACGGCAGGCAGTTGCAGGATGGGGGTAATGCCAGCGACGCGCTGGCTGTTTATCGCCAGGCGATGAGCATCGATGATCGCTATGCCGAGCTGCACTACCGGACCGGGCAGGTGCTGTTCGATCTGGGGCAATACGCGGCTGCGGAAACCGCCTTCAGGCGCGCGGTCGAGGAAGATATTGTGCCGCTGCGCATACTGGATTCCATGCAGCAGATCGTTGCCGAGGTCGCGGCGGCGCAAGACGTGCCCTTGATCGATTTTCCCGGCCTGTTGCGGGACGCCTACCTGACCCGCTATGACCATGCCATCCCAGGCGCGGAATATTTTCCCGATCACGTGCATACCGGCATCGAAGGCTATCGGCTGCTGGGTCTGGCGCTGTTCGATCAACTGGTCGCGCAGGGTGTCGCCAGCCCGGATGCGTCCTGGGACGCGGCGCGCGTCGAGGCGGTGAGCCAAGAGCTGATTGCGGACCTGGACCCCACGTACGAGGGGCGCGCGCTGCTGACCATGGGACGGGTCATGGATTGGGCCGGCAAGCACGACGAGGCGTACCAGCTGTTCGAGCGCGCGCTGGAGATCCTGGGCCCGAGCCCGATGCTGCTTGACCGGCTGGCCAGGTCGGCATTTATCCGTGGCGACATCGAGCAGAGCATCCATTACCTGCGTGAGACGCTGCGGCATTATCCGGGCATTCCGGAGGTGAATGGCCGGCTGGGCATGCTGCTGGAGAAGCAGGGGGACATCGATGCCGCCATCGAACACTGTCGGACCGAACTCCAGCTCAATCCCACCGATCACTACACGCATGCGGGGCTCGCCAACCTGCTGGAAAAGCGGGGCGATGACGCCGCGGCGCTGCAACACTACAGCATTGCGCTGGAACTCAAGCCGGATTACGAATACGTGCTGGTGAAGCTGGCCTATCTTCTCATCGGACAGGACCGCTACGACGAAGCCTTGATCCACGCCCAGGAGGCGTTGCGCATCAACCCGGAGCAATATCGTGCCCACAGTGCACTCGGCCTGATAATGAAACACCGCGGTGAGCCGGAACAGGCCGCAGAGCATTTCGCGCAGGCCTTGCGTCTGGAACCCGGCGATGAGGTCGCGCGGGAGAACCTGCAACTGCTGCCGGCGGCGGTTCACCGCACGGGTGTCGTCGCCGACCTGGCAGAGCAGCCGGGCGGCTTGGCCAAACCGGAGAACTGATCAGCCGGTCAGGGCGAGCGCGCCTCTTCACCAATATTTTTTCAGTAGCTCAAACAGTCGTCTCGCACCGGCCATCAGTCTGGCGAGCGTACTCTGCCCGCGATGAGTTGCGCTGGTCGGGGTCGCGCGTGGCTGTGCCGAGGGCTGCGACGCAGGTGGCTTCTGATCAACGGCGCCGCCAGCGCCAGCGGCGGTCGCTGCGTCGACCCGTTGCGGGGTTGGTGCCGGAGCGGGGGATTGATCGAGCGGCGCGGCGGCGGTCGCGCTGCTGCTTGTCGGCGTTGCCGTGTCCAGCGGAAAGGTCACCGGGCTGGCAAAATTGACATGGTCACGGGTGACATACCCGTCGCCGTTCCACTCTCGCAGCATCAGGGTCAGGGTATATGTGCCGGCAGGGGGCGGGGTCAGCTCCAGCTCATAAGCGCAATCCTGCCAGCTCGCGCCCCCCGCCAGGGAACCCAGCGTGACGGCGGCCAGTGCGTGGCCGGTGAAGGCGCCGCCGGCATAGGGTTCGGGCAACGCCCATAACTCGAGAGCCAGTGTGCCGCTGATGTTATCCGGGTCGCGCGGGTTGTGGATGCGTTTTGCCTCGGCGACCATGCGTCCCGCGGCGACGCAGCGGTAGCCCACCGGGCCGTCGAAGCGGGGATGGAGAAACAGGTCGCGATTGGGATAGTTGTGATAGTCGTGGATGCGGTTGAAACCCTCGCCGTCCCATTCTGCGATCACCAGCGTAACGGCATAATCGCCCGCCTCAGGGAGATTTGCCCGCGTGGTTGAGTCCACCGGCGCCAGGTAGTGATTGGCGTGTAAGGCACCCAGAGGCAACTCGGCGACTTTCCAGCCGGTCAGGGGACCACCCTCATAGGGTGCCCGGCAGGCCCAAAGCTGCAGGGCCAGATCGCCACTGGAAGAACCACTGGTATTGCGGTTGTCGATACGGGCTGCAAACAGGGAAAGGCTGTCGCCGTGCCGCGTGTAGCCGCTGTCGCCGGTGAAGTGGATATACGGGTGCTCGACGGTGTGCGGAATCATGGCGCCGCCCCCTTCGGAGCCAAGCAGAAGCTGTATTCTAGGGTCGCGTTACCGGCCATGCAAAGCGGTATTACCGGGTTGCGGTACGGCGTCGTGCGCGCAATGGACCGTGCTGCGTCTGGAGTGTTGCCCAGGTACTAAACTTATAAGCAGGACCCGTAAAAGGTGGCAGTGTGAGTGAGCGCATGCCTGAATGCGGGGTATTCATGACGCCTGAATGTCGCTGGAAGGACCAGCGGAGGAGGTCGCGATGAGCAGAGATGTCAGCATTGTGGACGTAGTGGTACATCTGCACCCCGACGCATCCCATGATGACAGGGGCACGATTGAAACGCAGCTGCGCGCCATGAACGGCGTGGTGTCTGTCCATTTCAGTGAGGAGAGTCATCCTCATGCTCTGGTTGTGGCCTACAACCCCGACGTGATCAGTTCTGAAACGCTGCTGGCGGCTGTCAGGACGGTCGACAGCAAAGCGGTAATGGCCGGTTTATAGCAGCGCCGGACGGTCGACAGACTGTCTTTGCGGCGTCAGGCTTGGCCGGCCGCTGCAGGCGGTGGTTTCTGTACAGAGTTTAGATCAGGAGGAACACACAATGGCGAGACTACGGTTCCAGATTGCCCCGGATGTCGAGTTCAAGATGGAGCTCGAGGTGGAAGGCGTAGGCCAGGATAGCCGCGACTATGACATCCAGCAACACAAAGCGGAGGTCTACCAGGAGTTCGAGCGACGCTTGAAAACGGCGTTTCCGGAGGGGTTCAAGATCGACACCTTCGAATTCGGACTGAGTCAGGAGAGCGGCGACTGACGTGCCTGCGGTGGCCGCGTCGAGGCGGGTGCCGGCGGGCGGCCAGGCCGGCCACGCAAGGCCGGAGCGGGTATCAGCCCAGCCAGCGCGCGGCCTCCTGCATGAAGTCAGGGCGTGGCGGCAGGTCCTGCGCGGGGAAGCGCCCCAGCAGCACCGTGCGTTGCTGGCCGCTGGCCGAGAACAACTCGGTGAGCTCCAGCCGGTGGCGAGGGCCGGTCGTGCCCGGGCCGGCCTTGACTGACATCGGGTTGAGCTCCAGGCTGATGCTACGCATGTCAAGCCAGTGTGCCGGGTTGCCCAGCGTCGCGCCGATATGCTCGACGCTATGGTCTAGGGCGTGCGGTTTGCTCCCGAGGGAGAGCAGTTGCGTTTCGATCGCCTGGATTTCGGTTTCCAGCGCAACCAGGTCCGTCGCGCCCGCTTCGTTTGTGGCAAACACCGGGTCCAGTCCCCAGTTGCCGGCCTCCATGGCCCTGAGCTTGCGTTGCAGAAGCTGGCGCTGCTGGTCGAGTTCGGCCTTTTTGCTGCGCGCTGCAATAATGCTCTCCAGAGCCTTTTCGATCAGGAAGTCGAAGCCGCGCCGCATCAGTTCGCGGCGGGTCTCTGTCTCGTCCCCGGACGGCCCGAGGTAACGGTGATCAGAAAAATTCACCGCCACCTGCGCCACTTCGCGCTGCACGGTGTCGCCGCGCAGATCCATGCCGAGGATGTTTTTCTCGCTGCGGGTCATGCTCAGCAGCCCGAAGATTGCGTCGTCCGCAGCCGGTTTCGTGGCACGCAGGTAATCGCTCATCATCGGGCAACCGGCGATGGCTTCCTGCAGGTGCTCGGGAGAGACGAAAAAAGCGCGCAGACGCGGGTCGTTGCGAAACGCCTGGCGGCTGATTTCGGCCGGCGCGGGCAAACGGCCGACCAGATCGATCACGTGCCGGACCGCGGTCTCGACCGGCGCGCGCAGGCGCTTGCTGTAACCGGGCAGGGCGCGCAGGCGCGGGTCGGAGCCTTCCACCACGCGCTCTGTGGCGCGCTCCAGCAGCGCCTTGTCCACCGGGTCGTCGCGGCGACTCGAGCTGGCGAAAAGCGAACTGAGAAAATGCAGCATAAGCAATCACCCCTGAGTCCAGCATAGTACCAAAGCGCGTCTGGTCCGCGAATCAGCGCCGACCCCGCTTTCAATTGCAGCGCGCAGCCGCTACGGTAGTGCAGCTACAACGTTTTTCAGGGGGTGATTCGTGTCGGCATCAGGGCCACAGCGGGCGGGCCGGGAGGCACTGGAACTCTACCCTAAGCTGGGTGTGTTCTATGAGCAGATAACCGGGGACGAAGATGCACGCGTGTGCAAGGACATCCCGGAGTCCGCCTGTCGCCATCTGCCGCGCAACTTCTTCGCCTACCTGGTCTCCAACTTCCTTACCAAGGTGGCCGACGAACTGGCCAGCGCGCGACTGGTGTTGCCCTGGCTGCTCGGGGCCGCCGGGGCGCCGGCTGCATTCGTGGGCTTTCTGGTGCCGATTCGCGAGGCCGGGGCGCTGTTGCCGCAGCTGCTGGTCGCGGCCTACATCCGTCGGCTGCCGCGACGCAAGGGGGTGTGGATCGTCGGTGCGCTGCTCAGCGCCGTGGCGCTGGCGGTCATGGCGCTCGTCAGCGGCAACCTGAGCGGTGTGGCGGCCGGCTGGACGGTGCTCGCGCTGCTGAGCCTGTTCAGCCTGGCCCGGGGCCTGTGCTCGGTGTCCGCCAAGGATGTGCTGGGCAAGACCGTATCCAAGACGCGCCGCGGGCGCCTGATGGGCTATAGCGCAGCGGCGGCCGGCGTGGTGACTCTGCTGATCGGCGGCGGCGTCGAGCTGTTCGGTGCGCGCACCCAGGGCATGGAGTTCTTCGCGCTGCTGCTGCTCGCCGCCGCCGGCACCTGGTTGCTCGCTGTCGTGCTGTTCGCCGCCATTGTGGAAGCGCCCGGCGCAACCGAGGGTGGCGGCAATGCGCTGGTCGCCGCGCTGCACAGCCTGGCGTTGCTGCGCAGCGATGTCGAGCTGCGTCGTTTTGTCGTCGCCCGCGCTTTGTTGCTGAGCGTTGCCCTGGCACCGCCTTTCTATGTGCTGCTGGCGCAGCAGCGCAGCGCCGGGGTCACGGGGCTGGGTCTGCTGATTATCGCCAGCGGTCTGGCCAGCAGTCTCAGCGCGCCGCTGTGGGGGCGTATGGGCGACCGCTCCAGTCGTCGCGTGATGGTGATCGGGGCGGCGGCGGCGGGCAGTCTGGGGCTGGCGACCTGGATGCTGGACACCGCCGGCCTGCCGCTGATGGACTCGCCCTGGACCTATGCCGGTCTGTTTCTGCTCATCGCGGTGTTTCACAGCGGGGTGCGACTGGGCCGCAAGGTCTATCTGGTGGACATGGCCACCCAGGAGTCGCGTTCTGCTTACGTGGCGATCAGCAATACGGTCATCGGTGCGGCGATGCTCGCGGGTGGCGCCGTGGGTGTGCTCGCCGACCTGCTGCAGAGCGCTGCAGTGATCGCCATACTCGGGCTGGTAGCGCTGTTTGCGGCGTTCTATATTGCCCGCTTGCCCGAGGTCAGCGGTTGAGCGGGGCCCGCGCGCCCAGGCGCAGCCACAGGTAGCCGCCGAGGCCGGCGATCAGGGAGGCGGTGAGAATGCCGGTTTTCGCTATCAGCAGTTGTTCCGGCTGATCGCCAAAGCCCAGGCCGGCGATGAAAATCGACATGGTGAACCCCATGCCACCCAGCAGCCCGACGCCGACCAGATGATGCGCCTGCATGCCCTCCGGCAGTCGGCCGCGCCCCAGCGCCAGCAGCGCGCCGGTGGCCAGGCTGATGCCCGCTGCCTTACCCAGCACCAGGCCGGCAATGATGCCCACGGCGAGTGGATCGGCGAGCAGCCGTGGCAGCGCCTGCAGTTCGACATGGATGCCGGCGTTGACCAGCGCGAACAGCGGCAGCACGAACAGCGCCACCGGGTGTTCCAGGGCGCGCTCCCAGAGCTGCAGGGGGGTGGTGGCCTTGGCCGCCGTGTCCTGCAACTGTTCCACCACGGCGTGCTTTTCGGGTTTGGCGAGAATCGGCTCCGCCGCTTCGCCGGCGTCGGCCTCGATGGCTTCGAACTCGTCGATCAGGCGCCGGCTGCGGCGCAGGAACGAGCGCGTGCCGTGCCGGGGGCGCGCCGGCACCGTCAAGGCGACCAGGATGCCGGCCAGGGTGGCGTGCACGCCGGAGCCGAGCATCGCCAGCCACACCAGGCCGCCACCGACAAAATAGACCGCAGGCCGCCGGACTCCGAGCAGGTTTGTCAGCGCCAGGCCGCACAACAGTCCCGACGCGGCGGCGAGGTGTGCAAGGCTGATGCTGTCGGTGTAGAAGAGAGCAATCACCAGTACGGCGCCCATGTCGTCGATAATGGCCAGCGCCAACAGGAAGGTGGTCAGACCCAGCGGCACACGCCCGCCCAGCAGCGCCAGGATGCCGATAGCAAAGGCCGTGTCGGTCGCCATGGGAATGGCCCAGCCGTGCATGACTTCGGTGCCGTGGTTGATGGCGAAAAACAGCGCCGCGGGTACCACCATGCCGCCGGCGGCGGCCGCCAGCACCGGCAGTGACCGCGCCGGTTCGCGCAGCTCGCCGACCAGCAGCTCGCGCTTGATTTCCAGCCCGAGCACGAAAAAGAACAATGCCATGAGACCGTCGTTCACCCAGTGGTGCAGGCTCATGGCGTAGGATTCGCCACCGAATACGAAGCCGATCCGGGTCCCGATGAGGTTTTCGTAGGCGGGCGCCAGCGGCGAATTGGCAATCAGCAGCGCGACTATCGTGCACAGCAACAGCAGCGCGCTGCCGGTCTTCTGGTCGCCGATGAAGCGCTGGAAGGGCGTGATGACTTTTGCGAAGCCTTTTTCCAGGGTACTGGTCGTTTCACCCTTGAGGCTGGAAACGGGCTGCTTCATGGCGCTCTCGTGGCTCGCGCGGCGTGACGGAGTTCGGGAATCGTCATGGTGGGCCGCATGTTACACCAAACCTGCAGTCGTTCTGCACCGGATTCAGCGCGGTTTTTTGCCGCCTGTGGCGCGCCCGACCGGCAAATTGTCATTTTACTGCCGCGCGTTTTGCGGATAATGCGCGGGTATAGAATCGATCCCGAAGCAAGGAACCGGCATGCAGCGCATCGTCTCTTGTATTCCCCTGGCGGTCTGGCTGGTCACAGCCGGTTGCGGGGGCGGTGCGCCCGGCGGGACCACGGATGGCGACAGCGCGCGGCACGACGGCGCGCAAGCCAACCCGGACCTGTTCGGTGTCGAGGCGCCGCTGGTGCGCCCGGCTCAGGCCCGCGACTACAAACCGCGCGGCAAAGCCGATGCCGGGCAGCGCCTGCTGCTCGCCGCGGGGCTGGACGCCGACTTCGTGAGCCGCCACCTCGCCAGCCCGGCGGACATGATGGCGCTGTATCCGGATGACGCGGCGCCCAGCCACCTCATCGTGTGTATCGAACAGCCGCGCAACGGCGTGACGCCGGACGGCAATTCCGGGTTGAATGCCGGCATCCAGCGCGTCGAACTGGCGAGCGGAAAAATCGAGACCATACTGCATGGCACCGACCACTGCGACGGCATCCGCGTCACGCCCTGGGGCACCGTGCTGGCAAGCGAGGAAACTCGCGACGGGCGTGCCTACGAAGTCATGGCGCCGCTGATCACTACCGGGCACTGGATAGCCGACCGCGACAGCGGCGATATCCGCAGTGCCGTGGACAGCGAGGAACCCAGCGTGCGGGTGGTGCAGCACCGCAATCTGCCGGTGATAGCCTGGGAAGGTCTGGCCATCCTGCCGAGCGGCGTCCTGTATGCCGGTGACGAGCTGCGTCCTGGCGAGGAAGGGCGTGACCGCGACGGCGGGACAATCTACAAGTTTCTGCCCGCGAGTCCGCGCCAGACCGACGACCCCATCGAGCGCCTCAACCAGTCGCCGCTGATGGAAGGCAGCAGTTATGCGCTCACGGTGTCGTGCTGGGAGAGTGCCAGCAAGTCGTTCCCGCAATACGGACAGGGTTGCGAAGTCGGCGACGCGGCCTGGGTGCAGATCGACCCACGCAAGGCCCGGGCCGACGCCAGTGCGCGACACGCTACCGGCTATTACCGACCCGAGGACCTGCACCGCGATCCCAACTACGCGGGGCAGGGCGTGCGCTTCTGCTGGGCCAACACCGGGCGCGAAGAGGCGGGTCACTATGGCGAGGTGATGTGTGCTGTCGACCACACGCCGCTGCCCACCGAACCGACCATAAAACTCGATGCCCAGACCGGTCTGGGGTATCTGGCCGATGGA
>CBDTYI010000089.1:0-9163 GCA_965364565.1 uncultured Gammaproteobacteria bacterium
GGTGCAGGACCGTGCTCGGTAGCAGCTTGAGTCCGATGATGGTGCTGGAAAACATCATCGCGGCTCCGACAATGAGCGAATCCGCCATGCTGTAACCAAACAGCCAGGCGGTCGACATCCCCAGTGCGGCGAACAGCGTCGAACTGACCAGAGTGACAACGGTAGCCTTGCGAAACATGTTCCACAGGTCCTGGGGATGGAGGTTCAGTCCCAACAAAAAGAGAAGAAACACCACGCCAACCTGGGAGAGCTCCTGCAACAGTGCGACGTCTTTGATCAAACCCAGTGCGGAGGGGCCGAAGGCGATGCCGAGAAAGATGTAGGCGACGATCAGGGACTGGCGGGCGTACAGTGCGGCGGTGGCCAGGGCAGCTGCGCCGGTGAAAATCAGGAACACGGAAAAGACGATGGATTGATCCAAGCCGGTAGTGTCCTCGCTATCTCCGCAGCCGGTCGCGCCGGACGTTAAGCCGTGTTTGTCGATCCGCAGCGGATCCAGGTGTCAGGCCGGGCACGAGTATCCGTCGCGGTAGTGTGCCTCGTCACTATGAGTAACGAGGCACACTGGCGTATTGTGCACGAGCAGCGCTAAAAAGACACTGGAGCAGTGCGCGACACCGGCGCTGTAAATCTGCTTTCGGTCCGGCGCGGCCGCAGTTCAATGCGGCGCGGTCGGTCCGCGGGCTACCCCGCGCACGCCGCGTCGCGCCGTGGGCCAAAAGTGCCACGGTCGCGGCCGCGGGGGATCATGAGATGGGTTCTAGTCGTCGCTCTTTTTCAGGCCGCGTTTCATTGAATTCACATCCAGTGGCACCACGGTCTCAGATCTCGGTTCGTCGATAAAGCGGGGGCGGGCATTCATGCTGCGGCCGTATTCTTTGGCCAGTTCCTGTTCACGCGCGCTGATCAGTGCCAGACACTCGCGGATACCCTGCACCGTGTTAGCCGACAGCGGGTGGCGCAAACCCGGGTGCGGAGCGGTGTCCTTGGCGACATCGGTAAGGACGCGCTTCATCATCCGCAGGATGCGCTCTTCTTTGGTCAATTCTGCTTCGCTCATGTTGACACTGCTCCGTTGGCTGTCTGGTGCCACTATTCTGCCATACCGGTCGGCCGGCGCCGGAAAAAGGCCGCGATCAGACGGGTTTTTGGCATTCCAGCTCCTCCCAGCGTCGGTATGCGTCTTGCAAGTCGGCCTCCAGGCTCGCGAGCCGCTGTCTCTCCGCGGTAATGGTCTCGCCTGGGAGTCGGTAGAATTCCGGCGTGGTCATGTGGCTGTGCAGCTCGGCCAGTTGGGCCTCCAGTTGCTCGATCTGTTCGGGCAGCTGCTCGAGCTCGCGCTGTTGCAGGTAGCCGAGCTTGCCCCCGGACGGCGCGCCTTTTACCCGGCGCGTGGCGGGCGCTTTCGCTGCCGGCACGCTGTCGGTCGCTGAAGGCTGGCGCTGACGCAGCCAGTCGGCATAGCCGCCGATATACTCGTTCACCACGCCATTGCCTTCGAATACCAGGGTGCTGGTTACGACCTGGTCGATAAAGTGGCGGTCGTGACTGACCAGCAGCACCGTTCCCGCATAGTCGACCAGAAGATCCTCCAACAGCTCCAGCGTGTCCATATCCAGATCGTTGGTGGGTTCGTCGAGCACCAGGAGATTGGCCGGTTTGCTGAACAGCTTTGCCAGTAGCAGACGGTTGCGTTCACCGCCCGACAGCACTGACACGGGGGTATGGCAACGGTCCGGGGAGAAGAGGAAATCCTGCAGGTAGCTGATGACATGGCGTCGCTGGTCGTGAACCTGGATAAACTCCCGGCCATCGGCCAGGTTATCGATGACCGAACGCTGCGGGTCGAGTTGCGCGCGGCGCTGGTCAAAATAGGCCGCAGTGATTCGGGTTCCCAGGCGGATGTGGCCGGTATCGGGTCTGAGTTCGCCCAGCAGCAGTCTGAGCAGAGTGGTCTTGCCGGCCCCGTTGGGCCCGATAACCCCTACCTTATCACCGCGCAGAATGGTTGTGGTCAGGCCGCGGATCAGTTCGCGGCCCCCGATTGAGTAGCCTGCATCCTCGGCTTCGACCACGAGTTTTCCCGAACTGTCGGACTGCTGGGCACGGATTGTCGCTGTGCCCGTTGTCGCGCGGCGGCTGCGCCGCTGTTCGCGCATCCTCTGCAGTGCGCGCACCCGGCCCTCGTTGCGGGTCCGCCGGGCCTTGATGCCCTGCCGTATCCAGTTCTCCTCCTCGGCGAGCCGCTTGTCGAAGGCGTGCTGCTGCGCTGCCTCGTTTTCCAGCCACTCCTGTTTGCGGCGCCGATAGGTCTCATAGTCCCCCGGCCAGCCGGTAATCACGCCACGGTCGAGATCGATAATGCGGGTCGCCAGTCGGTCGAGAAAGCTGCGGTCGTGGGTAACGAACAGCAGGGCGCCGGCGAAATTACTCAGGAACTCCTCCAGCCATTCGATGGCCTGGATGTCGAGGTGGTTGGTCGGCTCGTCAAGAAGTAACAGATCAGGGTCCGACACCAGTGCCCGGGCCAGCAGCGCGCGGCGCTGCATGCCGCCGGACAGTTGTTCAAAACGCGCGTCGGGGTCCAACGTCAATCTGGACAGCACCGTCTCCACGCGCTGTTCGAGCGTCCAGCCACCCTGTACCTCCAGTTCGTGCTGGGTGGCTTCCAGGCGTTGCAGCAGCTTGCTGTCGCTCCCCAGTCGGGGTTCGGTGCTGAGTTGATGGAAACGTTTGATCAGCTCTCCAAGCCTGCCGAGCCCCCCGGCAACACAGTCGAACACCGTCGCAGTCATGCCTGCGGGTAACTCCTGGCCGAGCGCAGCGGTCTTCAGTCCCTGCTGTCGCTCGATTTCGCCTTCCTCGGGCTGGATGCAGCCCTCGATAACTCTCAGCAGGGTGGATTTGCCGCTGCCATTACGCCCCACGAGGCAGATCCGTTCTCCTGGTTCGATGCTGAGATCAACCCCATCGAGCAGCGCTGGACCACCAAAGCCGAGGCGCAGGTTTCGGATTCGCAGTAATGGCATGGGATGCAGAGCATAAGCCGCGGGCCTTCACCGCTCAACTGCGCGGGCGGCCGGCCGTTAAACTGCCTGGCTGGAATTTCCCTCACCGACAGACGACTGGCGTGCCGACGCGGCCTGCTGAATGGGGAATGCATCACACCAGCCGGTAGAATGTTGCGCGACACTTCAGATCGGAGCAGTTAACCAGGTACAGCGGCACCATGTCTGACCACGAATTCTACGCAGACCCGACTGTTTTCGATCTCTGGCAGGACCGTACCGGGGGCTGGTTCAGCGTTCGAGCCGCGCGGCTGCGTCCCTACATCTGGAGCGTCGCGTTTTCCGGTCTCGCCGTGCTGTTGCTCGGTATAGCACTGAGTGTGTTGGGTTATTCGGTCTATCAGCGGGTCCAGAGTGGTGCAGCTCCGGGCTGGAATAACTCCCTGGCGCAATGGTTGACGGTGCTCATGGCGTTGCTCGCCTGTCACGGTCTGCTGGAACAGGCGCTGACCGCATGGCCCCGGGAGCGGGTGTTTCCGCCGCGACTGCGCAAGCTCGTGCGGCTGTGCGGGTTTCGCGCGCCGGTGACCGCGGAGCGCCCGGCGGTGGCTGCTACTGGCACGGTGCACACCGGTTTCGAAGCGGCAACGGCCCAGGAAATCAGGATGTTTTTCGTCGGTGCGCGCGCTGCCGGAGTCAACGTTGCGATCGCCAAGTCGTTGTTTGCCGCGGGAATTCGCTCGGTATCACACTTGCGCGCCAGCGCCGATGAACAGCTGCTGCAGATCCACGGCGTCGGTCCTGCCACGGTTCGCAGGCTGCGCAGCCACTTCAACTGAGGGCCGTTCCGGCCGAGCCACCTTGATGTCGCATTGCCTGCTGCCAGCGTCCGGGCCCGGTGCGGTCAGCGAGCGTGGGTCCGATAGCAGGCGGGTGTAAAGCGCGGCGAGCAAATCGCGTAGAAAATCAGTTCACCGCCGCCTACATTGCGAATGCGTTGTCGCGTGTCCGGCGGTATACAGACCACGTCGCCGGGACCGACTCTGGCGGGCTCCAGGTCACCTATCTCCGCGATTCCGGTACCCGCTACGATCAGATAACGTTCCCAGGTCTGGTGCAGGCTGTGCCGCTGAGTGGTCATGCCCGGCTCCAGGCGCGCCCGGGCAATGGACACCTGAGGGTCGTCACGGTGGTTGGCGACTTCCAGAATGTGGCAACCTTCCTCGAACCAGTATTCCTGTTCGGGTTGCGCGTGAAGCACTTTGGCCTGCATGGCGTTTTCCAGTGCGGTCAGTTTGGCCGGCTAAGCTGATAGTAGCAGCTGTGCTGCACGGTGACTGCGTGTCGGCAGCCCATCTGACCGCGCTTCGGGTTTAGAATAGGCCGAGTTTCGACGTGCCCCGAACAGGAGTACCCATGTCAAAGTCCGCACCCTTCGCAATCCATGCCCGCGAACTCGGGCCGATGGAGAATTTCGTTTACCTGATCGAAGACAAAGCCAGCGGCCGCGCCGCGGTGGTGGATCCCGCCTGGGACGTGCCCGCGATCCTCGCGCTCGCCAGGCAGCGCGACGTGCGCGTCACCGACATCCTTCTGACCCATAGCCATCATGACCACATCAACGGAATCGAGGATGTGCTGCGGGCCCATGATGCCCAGCTGCATTTGCTGAAGGCGGAGGCCCGTTTCTGGGGCTCGTATCTGGATGTGCCGACGCTGCACCACGGTGGGGACATCATCACCCTCGGTGAGACAGAAATCGAGGTGCTGCACACGCCCGGCCATACCCCGGGATCGGCCTGCTACCGGGTGGCGGATCAATTGATCACGGGCGACACCCTGTTCGTATTCGGTTGCGGGCGCTGTGATCTGCGCGGCGGCGATCCGGAGCAGATGTTCCATACCCTGCGAGACATGCGACAGCGCCTGGCCGACAACACCGTCATCCTGCCGGGGCATAACTACGCGACAAAACCGGCCTCGACGCTGGGCGAACAGAAAGACGGTAATCCGTTCCTGCATTTCGAGGACCTGAGCCGCTTCGTGCGCTATCGCATGCACTATCACGACAAGCACCGGGAGGAACCCTACGGTCCGGTCTGCAAGGGCCACGAGATGCCGGATTAGACGGAGCCTCGTGCAGGCCACACCGGGCAGCGGTCCGGTCCTGCTCGGCCTGGAACTCTATCAGTGTGACGTGCAGCGTCGGCTCAGGGTGTGGGCGGGCTCGAGGCCTGATCGACGACTTTGTTCCAGCCGCCCGTCTTGCCGGGCGCGATATTGTGTCGGTCGGCATACAGAATGCCGACCATGTCAGCCACGGCATTGGCAAAATTGCTGTTCGGGTTCACGGCACAATAGCCTTCCAGCCAGTCGAGAATGTCCGCCATGCTTTTTGCGCCGAGGATGTTGTAGGTGCTGGCCCCGGCGTTGTTGACTGCGGACAGGAAGCCGGCCAGCCATTGGTGGTAGCGTCGTTCGACCTCGCCTGCCCGGTCGCGGGCCACCAGATAGGTGGCGCAGTCCTCGCCGCCGATTCCCAACACGGCGAACTGGCCATCCATGTCCCGGGCCAGTGCGGCCGATCCGCACAGAAGCCCAGCGAGGAGAATTGCGCAACACTCGAATAGCCGCCGTTTCATATCAGACACCGTTGATTTTCAGAATTTATCGGCTTACTTCTGCGGTTGCTTAAGCGCGCCGTTCTCAGCGCCGCAGCCAGCGCAGCCAGCGCCACAGGTTGAGCAGACTGGCCAGGGAGGCGGCGACGTAGGTAAACGCTGCCGCGGTCAGAATCTGCCGGGCGTGGCGGCGGTCGGTGCCAGATAGATAGCCCCCGGCGTCCAGCAAGGGCAGCGCGCGCCGGAAGCTTGCGTCCCACTCGACCGGGAGAGTAATCAGGTGCACCAATGCCGCGGAGCCGAAGCTGGCCAGGCCCGCGATCAGCATGATCCCGGCTGTGGACGGCGCGCGGGTTGCCAGGGTAACGACCGGGGCCAGGACTATCAGTCCGTTGCCCAGCTGCTGCGCCACCTGTGCCAGAGTCGCGAGTCCGGTGCGCCAGCGCAGCGGCCGGTAGCCAAGCCGGTGCTGAAGAGCATGGCCCACCTCGTGCGCTGCCACAGTCACCGCGGTCAATGATTTGCCGTTGAACTTGTCGGGGGTCAGGCGCACGGTGCGCGCGCCGGGGTCGTAGTGATCGCCCGCCGTGCTGCTTTCAACCCGCACTTCATTCAGTTGCAGCCGCTGCAGCAGGTGGCGGGCAAATTCACCGCCGGTGCCGGGGAAATCATCCCGCGGCGCGGCGTGGCGCCTCAGCACCTGTTGCACCCAGATGTTGGGGCCAAACAGCAGTAGCAGCACGAGCAGAGCGGCGACTAGAATGTGCATTGGAACCCTGACTGCAGGTGAAAGGGTAATGCATTATGACACGATCATTGGAGCGCAGGACTTGGCGACTGCTGGGCCGGCCCCCGACTGGGTGGTTATCGATTGCCGCTTTGATCTTGCTGACCCGGCCTGGGGCGCGTACGCCTATTATCGCGGGCATATTCCTGGCGCGTTCTTCGCGCACCTTGACAGGCACCTGTGCGGAGCCGCGACGCGTGGCACCGGCCGCCATCCGCTGCCGGACTGGTCGCGGTTCGCCGCGCGCCTCGGACAGTGGGGGATTCGTCCTACAACTCAGGTGATCGTGTATGACCAGCACAACGGCAGTTATGCCGCTCGGCTGTGGTGGATGCTGCGCGCCCTGGGGCACGAAAAGGCCGCGCTGCTGGACGGCGGCTGGTCGGCCTGGCTGCGTGCCGGCGGCGCTGAAGAGGTGCTTGTGCCGCCGCTCAGGTCGGGGCGCTACGAGGCGCACTGCGGGAGCGGCTGGGTGACCACAGCCAGGCTGCAACAGCAGCTCGACAACGGCAGCTGCGTGCTGGTGGACGCCCGCAGCGCCGAGCGCTTCCGGGGCGAACACGAGCCCATCGACCCGGTGGCCGGCCATGTGCCTGGCGCCCTGAATCGACCCTACACGGAAAACCTGGGGCGGGACGAAATCTTCCGGCCCGCGGTGGCTCTGAGAACCGATTGGAGCGCGCTGCTCGACGGGCGGGCCCCCGAATCCGTGGTGCACATGTGTGGCTCCGGCGTCACCGCCTGCCACAACCTGCTGGCCATGGAGGTCGCCGGGCTGACCGGTTCGCGCCTGTACGCGGGTTCCTGGAGCGAGTGGATTGCAGACCCCGCCCGCCCCGTGGCTGTCGGCGCGCACTGAACTATACTCAGAGCGGGACGCCACGCAACAAGGAGGGTAATGCCATGACCATTGCCAATCGGGTGGTCAACTATCTGGTCGAACAGGATGCCGACTACGACGTGATTGCTCATCCGCATTCCTCCAGCAGTCTGGAAACGGCGCAGCTCGCGCACGTGCCTGGCGATCTGATCGCCAAGTCGGTGGTGCTGGAGGATGATCGCGGATATCTGCTCGCGGTGTTGCCGGCCAGTTGCAGGGTCGATCTGGGCGAGTTGCATCGCCAGACCAAGCGGCCCCTGGCGCTGGCCACCGAGGCGGAGCTGGAGGCGCTATTCGGGGACTGCGAGCCCGGGGCGGTGCCGCCATTCGGAAATGTTTACGCGCTCGACACCATTGTCGACGACAGCCTCGCCGAACAGTCCGATATCTACTTCGAGGCGGGCGATCACGAGCAGCTTATCCATGTCAGCGCCGAGACCTTTGAGACGCTGATGGGTGATGCGGAACACTCGGAGTTCAGCCGCCACATGTGATTGCGCAGACGGGAGCCGGTCGGGGGCCGGTTCCCGTTACCGCTGCTTGGACGTTCCGTGTCCGCGTGCCGGCGCCGCGCACATCAGGGCGCGACGGTTTGCCGCCCGATGGAGTAATAGGTAAATCCCTGCTTGGCCAGGAAGTCCGGGTCGTAGAGGTTGCGGCCGTCGAAAATGAGCGGTTCCGTGAGAGTGTTGCGGATGTGATCGAAATCCGGGCTGCGGAACTGATTCCACTCGGTCATGACTACCAGTGCATCGGCGCCTTCCAGCGCATCCTCGGCGGATTCACACAGAACCAGCTCGGGGCGTTCGCCGTAAATGCGAGCGGTTTCCTGTTGCGCTTCCGGGTCAAAGGCGCGCACCGCGGCTCCCTGCTCCCACAGCGCTTCCATCAGCACCCGGCTGGACGCTTCACGCATGTCGTCGGTATTGGGTTTGAAGGCAAGACCCCAGAGGGCGAAGGTCTTGCCGCGCAGCTGGTCGTCATAGTGCATTGATATTTTTTCCACCAGCTTCTTTTTCTGCCGGAAGTTGACCGCTTCTACTGCGTGCAGCAGTTCCGGTGTGTAGCCATGTTCCAGCGCCGTGCGTTCCAGTGCGCGCACGTCCTTTGGGAAGCAGGATCCCCCGTAGCCCGCACCGGGGTAGATGAACTGATAGCCGATGCGCGGGTCGGAGCCGATGCCGATGCGTACCTGTTCGATGTCGGCGCCCAGTCGCTCGGCAATGTTGGACAGCTCGTTCATGAAGCTGATCTTGGTCGCCAGGATGGAATTGGCCGCGTACTTGGTGAGCTCGGCCGAACGGATGTCCATGGCCAGTATGCGCTCATGACTGCGGTTGAAGGGCGTATAGAGCGCCCGCAACAGTTCCGTAGTCCTGGGGTTGTCGGTACCAACGACAATGCGGTCGGGACGCATGAAGTCGTCGATCGCCGCACCTTCCTTGAGAAATTCCGGATTCGATACCACGTCGAACTCGATATTTGCTCCACGTTTGTCGAGTGCCGAGCGGGTATGTGCCCGGACCCGGTCGGCAGTGCCCACTGGCACCGTCGATTTATTGACGATTATGCGGTAGTCGCTGAGGTGCTGGCCGATGGAGTCGGCGACTGCCAGGACATGCTGCAGATCGGCCGAGCCGTCTTCGTCCGGCGGAGTGCCGACAGCGATAAACTGAAACAGCCCATGCGCCACTCCTTCGGCGGCATCCAGGGTGAAATTCAGCCGCCCGGCCTGGTGGTTGGAGCGCAACATCTCGGTCAGGCCGGGTTCGTAGATCGGGCTCTCGCCGCGCTTCAGCTGCTCGATCTTGGCTGGGTCGATGTCGACGCACAGGACTTCATTGCCGACCTGCGCCAGGCAGGCGCC
>CBDTYI010000090.1:0-9153 GCA_965364565.1 uncultured Gammaproteobacteria bacterium
AGCGCTAGAGGAAGCGATAGAGCAGGCGTGGCAGCGGCATTCCCGCTGCGGCGTCTTCGGCACCCGTTGCCGCCGCATGGGGCTGCTCTGACCGTACTGCCTCTGGCTGCTGGTTGTTGATCTTTATCAATAAGTTGGATGGTTTGGCGCCGAACTTCGGCCGACTGCGTGCGGATCTCGCGGGAGGCCGTTGACGCAGGCTGGTGATCGGCGTATCAAACTGATTGAGTGTTCAGTTATGTCCGGATCGTGTTCACCGCTTCAGGTGTCGTGTTGTCAGAACAGCAGGTCTGTGCGGATTTTTTCCCCGAGCAGGGCCGCCGTGCCGCCTCGATCATCGAGGTGGCTAAGTTCGCGGCGCGCGCCGACGCCGGGTCCGGCTGTTCACGCCTTGTGCGCCTGCGGCCCTATCCCCGCGAGGTGAACACTGGATGGGCGCAGTAGTAGAAAAGCTCTTCCCGTTCCTGGCCTGGTTCCGCAACTACGGCGCGGGCAGTCTGCGCGCCGATATGATCGCCGGGTTGACGGTCGCGCTGGTGCTGATTCCGCAGTCCATGGCATACGCGCAGCTGGCCGGGCTGCCGGCGTACTACGGTCTGTATGCCTCATTCCTGCCGCCCATGATTGCGTCGCTGTTCGGTTCCAGTCTGCAGCTGGCAACCGGGCCGGTCGCCGTGGTGTCTCTAATGACGGCGGCTTCGCTGGAACCGCTGGCGGCGGCCGGCTCCGAGGGCTATATCGCTTATGCCATCCTGCTTGCGCTGGTAGTGGGTATGTTGCAGTTTCTGGTCGGCATTCTGAGGCTCGGGCTGGTGGTCAATTTCCTCTCCCACCCGGTGGTCAACGGGTTTACCAACGCCGCGGCGATCATCATTGCCTCTTCCCAGTTGTCGAAACTGTTTGGTGTCAACGTCGACAGCGCCAAACACCATTACGAGACCATCCTGCAGGTCATGCAGGAGGCGATGCACTACACCCATTGGCCGACCCTTGCGATGGGCGTGCTGGCGTTTTCCATCATGTACGGGCTGAACCGTATTTCGCGCAAAATACCCAGCGTGCTGGTTGCGGTGGTGGTTACGACACTACTGTCGTGGGCAACCGGGTTTGAGCATAATGTCAGCACCGCGATATCCAGCATCGAATCGCTGCAGACGCGCAAGCTGATCCGGGAGTTCAATCGCTCGGTGAAGACGGTGCAGCCGCTGGCCGCGGAACGTACCGAGCTGCACAAGAAGCTCGAGGAAGCCAAGCAGAGCGCCGACGTTACCGGCGAAATCAATGCGCGGCATGAAATCAGTCTGATTTCGGTCGAAATCGAGAGGCTCAACCTCGAGGCGCAGGCCTACCGCAACGAGTTACGCCGGCAACTGTTCGCCGGGCAGCAGCGCGGCGACGGCTCGTACCGGTTTTTCCTGCGTGACAAGGTGCCTGACGGGGTCGAAACCGACGGCCGGACCTGGCGTATTCTGGTAGGTAACAGGGCGCTGCCAACGGACAAGTTGGTGGTGAGCAGCGGCGGTGCGGTGGTCGGTCAGGTACCGCGCGGTCTGCCGACCTTCGCGGTGCCCCAGTTCAAGATGCATACCGTGCTGCAGCTGTTGCCCTACGCGGCGATCATCGCGTTGCTCGGTTTCATGGAAGCCGTGTCGGTCGCCAAGGCCATGTCGGCCAGGACCGGGCAGAGGCTGCACCCCAACCAGGAGCTGATCGGCCAGGGGCTGGCCAATATCGTCGGATCGATCGGCAACAGCTACCCGACCTCCGGCTCCTTTTCACGCTCGGCGGTGAATCTGCAGACGGGTGCCGTATCGGGGCTGTCCAGCGTATTCACCAGCCTGGCGGTGGTTACAGTGCTGCTGTTTTTTACCCCCTTGCTCTACCATCTGCCGCAGGCGGTACTCGCCGCGGTCATCATGGTGGCTGTTATCGGGCTGATCAATGTGTCGGGCTTCGTGCACGCCTGGAAAGCGCAACGGCACGACGGCATCATCTCGGTAATCTCGTTTGTCAGCACGCTGGCGTTCGCGCCACACCTCGATAAGGGCATCATGATCGGGGTTTTTCTTTCGCTCGCCGTGTTTCTGTACAAGAGCATGCGCCCGACCATCGCGTCGCTGTGCAGGGACGACGATGACGCACATCGCGAATGCGGAGTGCGCAGGCTGAAGGAGTGCGAATACCTCGCCGTGGTACGCTTCGACGGACCCCTGTTCTTCGCCAACGCCAGCTACCTGGAGGACCGAATCGCGCAGATTCGGCTGTCGAAGCCGAAACTGCGGCATATACTGCTGGTGTCCAACGGCATCAGTGAACTCGATGCTTCGGGCGAAGAGGCATTGTCGCTTATGGTGGACCGGCTGAAGAGCGCCGGTATCGAGATCTCCCTGAGCGGTGTCAACGAATCGGTGATGGCGGTGCTGCGACGCACCCATCTGTTCGAGAAGATCGGCAGGGAGCATTTCTACGTCACCAGCAGCCGGGCGATCACGCTGGTGCATCAGCGGGTGCATGAGGGCGGTGATCACGCAGAGTGTCCGCTGACGGTGGCTCCCGAGCAGGCCTAGACGAGGCGCATAGCATGCCGAATATTTCAGTGTTCTATGGGGAATTCTGCAGGGCGGACTCGGTTGTCCGCGAAGTGTTCGACCGCACCGGCTGTCGGCTGGTCACCGACGCCAACATTCTCGACGCTGCGGCGGAACTGTCGGGTATCGAGCGCCACAAGCTGGAACGGGCGTTTTCCTCGACGACCTCGGTATTCGACAAATTCACGCATGAAAAGGAACGCGCGCTGGCGTTTCTGCGTCTGGCGGCGGCAGAGTCGCTGGCCGAGCAGAATGTTCTGGTGTCCGGCTACCTGGCACACCTGATACCGCACGAAATCACCCATTTGTTGCGTGTGTGCCTGATAGCAGGCCTGCAGGCCCGCGTCGCGGTGGCCGCCGAAGAGCGCGGTCTGGCGGAGAAGGAAGCGGTCAAGACCATAGCGCGCCTGGATGCGGAGCGTGCCAGCTGGGTGCGCTCGTTACGCGGTGTCGACGACCCCTGGAGCCCGCAGCTGTACGACATGGTTATTCCCATGGATACCAGCAGTGTGCACGAGGCTGCCGCGCTGATTGACGAGCGCGCCAGGCTGCCGGAGCTGGACACCACGGCCGCCTCGCGCCAGGCGGTGCAGGATTTCATTCTGGCTTCGCGGGTGGCGGTGGCGCTGGCCAGGGAAGGGCACGGTGTCGATGTCTGTGCAACAAACGGCAAGGTGGTGCTGACCATCAACAAGCACGTGCTCATGCTCGAGCGCCTGGAACAGGAACTCAAGGCGATAGCCAGCACGGTCACCGGCGTGCGTGCCGTGGAAACGCGGGTCGGCAGCGCTTACCACCGGAATGATGTGTACCGCAGATGCCATTTCGAGGCGCCGTCGCGGGTATTGCTGGTGGATGACGAAAAGCAGTTCGTGCAGACGCTGTCGGAACGCCTGCAATTGCGCAACATGGGTACCGCGGTGGCTTATGACGGGGAGTCGGCGCTGCAGTTGATTGCCCGGGATGAACCGGAGGTTATCGTGCTCGACCTGATGATGCCCGGCATCGACGGTATCGAGGTGCTGAAACAGGTCAAACAGACCCGGCCCGGGGTGGAGGTGATAATCCTGACCGGGCACGGGTCGGACGAGGATCGCGAAACCTGCCTGAGTCTCGGCGCTTTCGCTTATCTGCACAAACCGGTCGATATCGAGGTGCTGAGTCACACCATCAAGGAAGCCAATGAGCGTATACAGCACAAGCGTGGGCAAGGCGCCGGCCCCGGCTAGGCGCTGCGTCGCACCTGCAACCGCCGGCAGGCCGGCGGGCGCTCACGGCGCGCGCGGGTGAGTCTGTGCTGGAGCGCTTCAAACCGCAGTTCTGGAACGACCGCTTTACCGACAGCGGACCGTTCAAACGGCTGTTCAATTTCCGCCGCATCTGGAAGCTGGCGGTATTGTTGACGTCCTGTGTCGCCATCGTGCCGCTGTTCGTGCTGGCAATTTTCGATTTCAACGTCACCAAGCACAGTGCCGAAACCCAGATCAACCTGCGCATCAGCAAGCTGGTGTCCAACACCGACCGCACCCTGACCTTTTTTCTCGAAGAGCGCAAGTACGCGCTGGATTTCATCGTCAAGAGCCACTCCTACCGGGAACTCAGCGAGCCGCAGCGCCTGGCCGGTATCCTGGACAGCCTGAAGCAGACCATGGGCGGCTTTGTCGACCTGGGCGTGATCCATGCTTCGGGCGAGCAGGTGTGCTATGTCGGGCCCTATGATCTGCAGGGCAAGAACTACACCGGAGAAGCCTGGTTCCAGGAAGTGCTGGAGCGCGGCCTGTATATCAGCGACGTGTTCCTGGGCTTTCGCGAGGTGCCGCACCTGGTGATTGCGATAAAGCACCGGCAGCCGGACGGCTCTTTCTATGTGTTCCGCGCCACGCTGGACACCGAACGCTTCAACCAGGTGCTGTCCCAGATCGAACTGATCGGACAGGGTGACTTGTTTCTCATCAATCACCAGGGCGTAATCCAGACCCCGGCCGCCTACCACGGCAATGTGCTCAAGAAACTGGCCCTAGAGGTGCCTCAGTACAGCGACCAGGCGCAGGTGTTCAATATGGAGAACGATCGCGGCCAGTCAATGATCGTCGGCTACTCCTACATCAAGGGCACACCGTTTATCCTGATGAACATCACGCGCAAGAACGAGCTCATGCGCCCGGTCTACAGGACGCATCTGCTGCTGGTCGGTTTCATCGCCGTCAGCACCACCCTGATTCTGCTGGTGGTCATGGGTGTGGCGACGCGGCTGGTCAACGAAATATTCAGCGCCGACCAGCAGCGGATTACAACACTCAAGGAAGTCGAGCACTCCAGCAAACTTGCTTCCATCGGGCGCCTGGCGGCTGGCGTGGCACACGAAATCAATAACCCGCTGGCCATCATCGGCGAGAAAGCCGGGCTCATGAAAGATATCATGTCGCTTGAGCAGGGCCAGGCAAGACAGGACAGGCTGATCGCGCTGCTCGATTCGATCCTGGCCTCGGTGGAGCGCTGCGGCGCCATTACCAAGCGGCTGCTGGGATTCGCGAAGCACCTGGAGGTGAAGATCGAGCCGGTGGACCTGGCCGCCATCATCCGTGATGTGCTGGCGTTCCTGAACCGGGAAGCGAGCTACCGTAGCATCACGGTGACAGCCGATCTGCCGGCGGACCTGCCGCGTTTCGAAAGTGACCACGGCAAGCTGCAGCAGATTTTTCTCAACCTGGTGAACAATGCCTTCGCCGCCATGAGCGACGGTGGCAGTCTGGAGATCCGGGCGCGCCTGGAGCCGGGCAAGGGTATCGTGGTGACGGTGAAGGACGACGGCTGCGGCATCCCGGAGGCCGACATCGAACGTATCTTCGAGCCGTTTTTTTCCACCAAGAAGGAGAAGGGCGGTACCGGGCTGGGGCTGTCCATCACCTACGGGCTGGTGCAGGAGATCGGCGGCACCATCCAGGTGCAAAGTGAACTCGGCAGGGGAACCGTGTTTACCATCACCCTGCCGACGCAGAGGCGTGAAGCCGGGAAATGAAACCGATGCGCGTATTACTGGTCGACGATGAAAAGGAGTTTGTTTCCACTCTGGCCGAGCGCCTGGCGCTGCGCGGTGTGGAGGCGGACTGGGTGACCAGCGCTGAGGCGGCGCTGAAGAAAATCGAAGACACACCATATGACCTGGCGGTGCTGGACGTGAAAATGCCGCATATGAGCGGCATCGAGCTGAAGCGCATGTTGCACGCGCGCTGTCCCGATATGCTGTTCATTTTCATGACCGGCCACGGTTCGGAGCAGGATTTTCACGCCGGTTCCAGCGAGGCGGGCGCGGCCTATTATCTGGTGAAGCCGGTCCAGATCGAGGATCTGATGCGAAAGATGAGGGAAGCGCTGGACCGGGGGCAGCAGCGGCCATGAGCTCGGCGCCCGACCGCACCGAGCAGCGGCAGTTGCGCTATTTCGGCGCGGTAACCGCGTCGGTCTCGCATGAGTTGAAGAATGTGCTGGCGATACTGAACGAACAAGCCGGCCTGCTGCAGGACTTCGCTGTCATGGCCGAACGGGGGCAGCCGCTCGATGCCGAGCGTATCCGGCGCCTGTCGGCGACCATGCTGGGACAGATCGGCCGCGGTGATGCGATCGTAAAGCGAATGAACCGCTTCGCGCACAGCGCTGACCAGGACCGCGCAACGGTGGATCTGGGCGCGCTCGCAACAATGGTGGTCGAGATGTTCGGGCGTACCGCGGCGACCCGTGGCGTAACGGTTGAATTGAAGACTGCCGGGATCGCGGTGAGCCTGAGCACGCATCCGTTTGCCCTGGAAACCTTGCTTGGCAGCCTGCTCGATCGCCTTACCGCTGCGGTGCCCGGCATCGGCACGCTCGGTATCCAGCTGCATTCCCTGGCCGCCGCCGCGCAGATCAGGATGTCGGGACTCGCCGGGCATGCAGGCGCGGTCACAGGCGTGCTCGAATCGGAAGATGCGAGGGCGTTGCTCGCGGCGCTGCGTGCGAGCGCTGGTTTCAGCCGTGAAAGCGGCGAACTGTTCATTACGCTGCCCGGCGATATCGATGCCTGAACCTATCGCATTGCCGGAGCAAGGTCACTGAAGGAGCAACTCTATGACAGAGAAAATCTTGCTGGTTGATGACGAGGCGGAGTTTCTGGAAGCGCTGTCGGAACGCATGCGCGCGCGTGGCATGGACGTGGTGACCTCGGCGTCGGCCCGGGAAGCGCTGGAAACCGTCGAGAAGGGTGCCTTCGACGCAGTGGTGCTGGACCTCATGATGCCGGGCATGGACGGACTGGAGGCGCTGCGCATCCTCAAGCAAAAGGATCCCAAACTGCAGGTCATTCTGCTGACCGGCCACGCCACCGTGGAAAAAGGCGTGGAAGCCATCAAGCGCGGCGCCATGGACCTGCTGGAAAAACCTGCCGATATCGATACCCTGACGCAGAAGATCAAGCAGGCCAGCGCCCAGCACATGCTGCTGGTGTCGCAGGAAGCGGAGGAAAAGATCAAGGATATTCTTGCCAGCAAGGGCTGGTGAGAGCCGTGCCAAGCGGGTGCAACCGGCTGCGCGATATTTGCTATGCTGGCGCTGCATCGCCGCAACAGGATTCGACTAACCGGGTATCACCTGGGTGGTGCAGACGTTACCGCGTGATCCCAGGCAGGCCTTCAGGGAGGGCATAATGGAAAAGTACAAAATCAGTCGCGCCATGCGCTTTTTCTTTCTCGTCGCCGGTTCCCTGCTGTGGGTCGGCATCTGGCTGACCGGGTTTGCCACGGTGCACTGGCTGCTGTATGTCCCGGCGGTGTTTTTCCTGTTCGCCGCGGCGACCGGTATCTGCCCGGGGATGATTGTTTCCAACCTGCTGTTCGGAAAACGTTCGGACGGCTAGGCGGCCGCGCCGGCACGCCCACCGAAAACGGGCTTCTCACCCCAGACCTCTGATTCAGATTTCCACCAGCGTGCCAGGCCTGCCCATCGACGCTCTGTTGCCGGACCTGCGACGCAACCTTGCCGGTACGCCCAGCGCGGTGCTGCAGGCGCCGCCCGGGGCCGGCAAGACTACCCGCGTGCCGCTCGCGCTGCTCGATGCAGAGTGGCTTGGCAACAAAAAGATTGTCATGCTTGAACCGCGCCGTCTGGCGGCTCGCGCCGCGGCACGTTTCATGGCGCACAGCCTCGGTGAAACCGTAGGGCAGAGTGTGGGTTACCGCGTGCGGCTCGACAAAAAGGTAGGGCCGCGCACCCGCATCGAGGTGGTTACCGAGGGAATCCTGACCCGTATGCTGCAGCATGATCCGTCGTTGCAGCACATCGGTCTGGTGGTTTTTGACGAGTTTCACGAGCGCAGCCTGCAGGCGGATCTTGCGCTTGCGCTGTGCCTGGACGTGCAGGGCGCTCTGCGCGAAGACCTGCGCCTGCTGGTGATGTCCGCAACGCTCGATGGTGCCGCGGTGGCGCGCCTGCTGGGCGATGTACCGGTGCTCACCAGCGAGGGGCGCAGTTACCCGGTGCAAACCCGCTACCGGCCGACGCGCGCGCAGTTTGCCCGCGAGCCCGGGGCGTTCTGTGAGGAAGTCGCGCAGGCGGTACGCACTGCACTGCAGGAGCAAAGCGGCAGCCTGCTGGTATTCCTGCCCGGTGAGGGAGAGATCCGCCGGGTGGAGCGTGTGCTGCAGACGGCCGGGCTCGGCGCCGAGGTCATTCTCGCGCCCCTGTATGGTCAGCTCTCGGCGCCGGCACAGGACAGCGCCATCCAGCCTGCGCCCGCCGGCAGGCGCAAGGTGGTGCTGGCCAGCGCCATCGCCGAGACCAGCCTGACCATCGAAGGTATCCGCGTGGTGGTCGATGCTGGCCTGATGCGGCTGCCGCGCTTCGATCCCAACAGCGGCCTGACGCGCCTGGCCACGATGCCGGTGTCACGGGCGTCGGCCGATCAGCGCCGCGGACGTGCCGGGCGGCTGGAGGCGGGCGTGTGTTACCGGCTGTGGTCCGAGCACCTGCACCTGCAGCCGCACAGCGTGGCGGAGATCCTGCAAGCCGACCTCGCCGCGCTGCTGCTGGAACTGGCCAGCTGGGGGGTACGCGACGCCGCCCAGCTGCGCTGGCTGGACATGCCGCCCGCGGCGCATATCGCCCAGGCGACCGAGCTGCTGCAGAAACTCGGTGCCCTGGATGCAGGCGCGCAGATCACCGCGCACGGGCGCGCCATGCTGGAGCTCGGCACCCATCCGCGCCTGGCGCACATGATGTTGCGCGGAGCCGAACTGGGATACGGCGTGGTGGCCTGTGAACTGGCTGCGTTGCTGGGTGAACGCGATCCGTTGTCGCACGCCCTGGCCGGTGACGCCGACCTCGTATTGCGACTTGAATGGCTGCGCGGTACCGGGGCACGGGCTGATGTTGCTCGCGGTCTGCGCAGACAGCTGCGTGACACGGCGCAGCAATGGCAGCGTCAGCTGCGCTGCGCACCGCCGGCAGCGGATCACGGTGATCTGAACATGGCCGGCGTGCTGCTGGCCTGCGCGTATCCGGATCGCATTGCGCAGCGCCGCGGCACGGCCGACAA
>CBDTYI010000091.1:0-9130 GCA_965364565.1 uncultured Gammaproteobacteria bacterium
TGTGCAGGGTTCCCCAGAACGGGATATCGGTTCCCGCACGGCTCTGTAATTCTGGAAATATCCCGAGAATGGTGCGTGATCCGACAAAATGTTGTCGCAAGGCGATGATGGCAAAAACCACTCCGACCAATGCCAGTCCATGGAGTAGCCAGTGGACGGATCGGCGGGTGTTCAACCCTGTCCAGACAGCGCAACAGCTGTTCGCCGCGTGCGGAGCCGGCCGCCAGCCGCACCCGTCGGCCGCTGTTTTCGGGCCTCAGGTAAACGTGCAGGTCCGCTGCAGGCAGGAACCCGGCACCCTGCTCGGGCCATTCGATCAGGCACACCTGCTCAGCGTCGAACAGATCGCGCACGCCGATCCATTCCAGCTCTTCGGGGTCGGACAAGCGGTACAGGTCCAGGTGGTAGAAACTGCCGCGCTGCGAACTGTAGGGTTCGACCAGGGTGTAGGTCGGGCTCTTGATCGGTCCGCTGCAGCCGGCGGCGCGCAGGAAACCGCGCACCAGCGTGGTCTTGCCGGCGCCGAGGTCACCGTGCAGGAACACCAGCAATCCACCCCGACAGCACTCGGCCAGCCGCGCACCGAACGCCTCCGTCGCCTGCGCGTCGGCGAGAAACTGCTCCAGCGCAGCCATCAGGCGGGAGCCTGTTCCCTGCCGAGCGGGTTCACCAGGGTGCGCAGCCAGGGGAGCAGGTCACGGGCCAACAGCCCGCGCTCGCCCCGCCCGGCGGCCCGGTCGGCCGCCACGGCGTGCAGCCAGACGCCAGTGGTGGCGGCGTCGAAGCGCGGCAGCCCCTGGGCCAGCAGCGCGCCGAGTACCCCGCTCAGCACATCCCCCATGCCGCCGCTGGCCATCCCGGGATTACCGCGCGCGCACAGCCGCATGCCGGCGGCCGCATCGCCAATCAGACTGCCGGCGCCTTTCAACACTATACTGCCGCCGTAATCCGCCATCAGGCGCTGCAGCGCCGCGCAGCGGTCGCGCTGTATTTCGGCGCTGGACTGCGCCAGCAGGCGCGCCGCCTCGCCCGGGTGCGGGGTCAATATCCAGTCAGCGCGGCGCAGCGGATCCTGCGCCAGCAGGTTGAGCGCATCGGCGTCCACCACCAGCGGCAGGTCGGTGTCCAGCACGCGTCCCAGCAACTGTTGCGACCAGGCACTGCGCCCCAGCCCGGGGCCGACCACCACCACCGTGGCACGCGCCAGCAGCGGCGCCAATTCGGCGGCCCGTTCCACCGCGTGCACCATGAGCTCCGGGCAGCCGGCGTTGAGAACCGGCGCGTGGACAGCACGGGTCGCCACCGAGACCAGACCGGCGCCACAGCGGGCGGCGGCTTCCGCCGCCAGGCGCGCCGCCCCCCCCATGCCCGCATTGCCCCCCACCACCAGCAGGTGACCGAAAGCACCCTTGTGGGCATCGCGCCGGCGCGGCGCCAACAGCTGTACCAGCGGCGGCCGATCGACAAGCTCCACGGCGGCGCGCTGGGTCGCATAGATATCGGGCGGGACCGCCAGATCGGCAAACTCGACACTGCCGGCGTACTGACCGCCCGAGCCGGTGTACAGCCCGCGTTTGCGCCCGATAAAGGTCAGCGTGCAGGCGGCCTGCGCCGCCACGCCGAGGATGGCACCCGTGTCGGCGTGCAGGCCGCTTGGCACATCCACCGCCAGCAGCGGCGCCGGGTGCCGGTTCAGCGCCTCGATGGCCGCACGGTAACGACCCTCGACCGGCCGATCCAGCCCGGTTCCCAGCAGCGCGTCCACCAGCAATTCGGCATCCTGGGGCAGCTCCCCGGCGTATGCCGCGACCACCCCGCCCGCGGCGCGATAGTCGCCGGCCGCCTGCGCTGCATCACCCCTGAGCGTGTCCGGGTCGGCGAGCGTCAACAGCGTGACCTGGATACCGGCATCGCGCAGCAGGCGTCCCAGCACATAACCGTCGCCGCCATTGTTGCCGGCCCCGCACACGATGCATACCCTCCTGAGCTGCGGCCAGCGGCGCGCCGCGCAGTCTGCCAGCGCCTGGCCGGCCCGGCACATCAGCTCATAACCCGCAATACCCCGCTCCTGGATGGCGACGCGGTCCAGCTCCCGCACCTGCGCGGCGGTGTAGAGAGGAATATAGGCGGGTTCCGACATACAATGACCAGCAGTATCCGAGTGTGCGCACCATACCGTGAAGCTTTCACCCAAATCCAGTCCGCCCACTGCAGCCGCAACCCAGGCTGGTACGATCGATTTCGACCACCTTGCCGGGCGCATCAGGACATGGGGCCGCGAGCTGGGTTTTCAGCAGCTGGGCATCACCGACACCGACCTGAGCCGGGACGAGACCCACCTGCTGAACTGGCTGGCCGCGGGGCGCCACGGCGAAATGGACTATATGGCGCGGCACGGGCGGCTGCGCAGCCGCCCGCCGGAACTGGTTCCGGGCACGCTGCGCGTTATCGCCGTGCGTATGGACTACTGGCCGGGCCCGGCCCGTGCTGCACACCAGGTGCTGGACGACGCCAGGCGCGCCTACGTGTCGCGCTACGCGCTGGGCCGCGACTACCACAAGCTGCTGCGCAAACGCTTGCAGCTGCTGGCACGGCGCATCGAACAGGTCGTCGGTCCATTCGGCTACCGCGCCTTCAGCGACAGCGCGCCGGTACTGGAAAAAGCCCTGGCACAAAAGGCTGGTCTCGGCTGGATCGGCAAACACACCAACCTGATCGATGACAAGAGCGGTTCCTGGTTTTTTCTCGGCGAGCTGTTCACCGATCTGCCGTTGCCGGTCGATGCCGCGACCCCGCCACACTGCGGTACCTGCCGGGCATGCCTGGACATCTGTCCGACCGGAGCCATTGTCGCTCCCTACCAGCTCGACGCACGCCGCTGCATTTCCTATCTGACCATCGAGCTGCGCGGTCCGATACCCGCGCAGTTCCGCCGCGCCATTGGCAACCGCATCTACGGCTGCGACGACTGCCAGCTGGTGTGTCCCTGGAACCGCTTCGCCCGGCCTACCGCGGAGCGGAGTTTTCTGCCACGCCAGCAGCTCGACAACACGACACTGATCGAATTATTCCGGTGGGGCGAAGAGGAGTTTATGCGTCGGCTGGAAGGCTCCCCGATCCGCCGTATCGGCCATGAGTGCTGGTTGCGCAACATCGCCGTAGCGCTGGGTAACGCGCCCGGCGATGCAGCGGTCGTTGCGGCGCTCACGGAAAAGCTGTCGCATCCTTCCGAACTGGTGCGCGAGCACGTCCTGTGGGCGCTGCAGCAGCAGAGTGCACCTGGCTGAGCGGCTGTTTACCGCCATAACTCCCCTGGCCGGTTTCTTAACCGCGAAGGCGAATCTAGCCATCACGTGGCGTTTTCAGCTGCAAAGCACGGTCGTACAGGTCACGCTTATTGAGACGGGTGATACGCGCCGCCAGCTTGGCGGCCAGCTTCACCGGAAGCTCTTCCAGCAGTATCGCCAGCAACTGTTCCGCTTCCGCGGTCACCTGGTTTCTCTCCGGCTGCGAACGCCCCGCCACCAGCAGCACGATTTCGCCTTTTTGCTGGTTGCTGTCAGTGCCCACCCACCGGGTCAGTTCTTCGAGGCTCGCGCCGCGGATGGTTTCGAACTGCTTGGTAAGTTCGCGCGCCAGCACAGCGTGGCGCTCGCCACCGAACACCTCCGCCAGGTCCTGCAGACATTCGACAACGCGATGGCTCGATTCATACATGACCAGGGTCCGGCCGTCATGACACAGCTCGGCGAGCCGGGCACGCCGTGCCACCCGCTTGGCGGGCAGGAATCCTTCGAAAACGAAGCGATCGGTGGCCAGGCCGGACGCGGACAGGGCGCACACCAGGGCACTGGGCCCGGGCACCGGGATCACCCTGACTCCGGCTTCGCGCGCCAGCCGCACCAGGTTGAAACCCGGGTCGCTGATAAGCGGCGTCCCGGCATCGGAGATCAAGGCCAGCGAACCACCGGCGCGCAACTGTCCGACCAGGCGCGGTGCAATCTCACGCTCATTGTGCTCGTGTACTGCGATCAGCGGGGTCTGGATGGCAAAGTGCTGCAGCAGTTTCCGGCTGTGACGGGTATCCTCCGCGGCGATACGCTCGACCGACCGTAACACCTCGACCGCGCGCGGACTCAGATCACCCAGGTTGCCGATCGGCGTTGCCACGACGTAAAGACTGCCCGGCGGTGCTGCTTCCTGCTGCGAATCTGTCATGTGTGTGTCTCAACCCGGGTGCGCCGCAGTGATGTTCGCGAAAGCGCATGCATCTGCCGTCATTCCTCTTTAAAATACACCGCTTCCCGACCCGACAGACAGCGGATATCCGTGAAGCGACTCCCATTACTACTGTGTCTTGTTGCGCTCGCCCTGGCAGGTTGCGCCGCGCCGCCGCGCGGCCAGCCGACAGTCGCCGAGACGCTGCGGGATTCCGCGCAACAGCATGTCGCACAGGGCGACTATCTTGCCGCAGCGCAACTGTATCTCAACGCATCCACGACGGCACCCGAAACACAGCGGTCCGGCTTGCGCCTGGAGGCGGGCGGCTTACTTGCGCAGGGTCAACTCTGGGACCAGCTGGCCAGCCTGCTGGAAAGCATCGACCCCGCGCGCCTGGACACCCCGCAGCGGGCGCGCTACCGGCTGCTGCAGGCAGAGCTCGCGCTGTCGCGGCAGGAACCCGAGCAGGCACTGGCTGAGCTGGGCGCCATCGGCAACCCCGAGGTTCTGCCGGATTATGGACGACGCTACTACGCGCTGCGCGCCGACGCCTACGCCATGGCCGGCAATGCCCTGGAGGCAGCGCGCCAGTTGATCTGGCTGGACGGTGTGGTGAGCGATCAGCAGCAGCGCCTCGAAAACCAGCATCGCATCTGGGAACAGCTGTCCAGCCTGACCAGCCCGGCGCTGCAACAACTGCAGACCAGCCCGCCGCCCGATGCGCTCAGTGGCTGGATAGAGCTGGTGCTGATCAGCCGCGCAACGCGTGGTGATCCGCAGCGCTGGAGCGAGGCGCTGTACAGCTGGCGGGCGAGTTACCCCGGTCACGCAGCCGAGGCGGCGCTGCTGCCGGAACTGTTCAACCAGCTCGACCAGGTCGGCGAACGCGCGCAGCACATCGGGGTACTGCTGCCGCTGTCGGGACGCGCCGCTGAATCCGCCGCCGCGATCCGCGACGGCATGTTGGCTGCCTATTTCCAGGGAGACAGTGAACGCCCCGAGATGCGCTTCTACGATACCGGGCAGAACAGCCGCATGGTGTGGGCTGCCTACCAGCAGGCGGTCGACAATGGCGCTGAGGTCGTCATCGGCCCGCTGCTCAAGGAAGACGTGGAACAGCTGGCGCAATCCGGGCAGCTGCCGGTGCCGGTACTGGCGCTCAACCAGATCGACAGCACCGAGCCGATCGATCTGCCCCTGTACCAGTTCGGCCTGGCGCCCGAAGACGAGGCACGGCAGGTGGCCGAGCGGCTGGTTGCCGAAGGTCGCGACCAGGTCATCGCGCTGGTTCCCGACAGCCCCTGGGGTGCACGGGTGATGGCGGCCTTCGCCGAGCATTTCAGCGCCCTGGGCGGAACCCTGCTCACCACCGGGCGCTACGCACCGGACAGCGTGGACTTCAAGGGCCCGATACAGGAGACGCTCAACCTCGATGACAGCAGGAACCGTCACCGCGCATTGGAACGCCTGCTCGGCCAGAAGCTGCAGTACGAAGCACGACGCCGCCAGGACGTGGAAGCATTTTTTCTGCTCGCCTTCCCGGAACAGGCCCGCCTGATACGGCCCCAGCTGCGCTTTTATCGCGCCGCGGATATCCCGGTATTCAGCACTTCCCATGTGTTTAGCGCCAACCCCAACGCTGCGCTGGATGGGGATATGGAAGGGCTGATGTTCTGTGATATGCCCTGGGTGCTGGACCAGGCCGGCGACTGGTCTGAACGGCGCGAGCGCCTGGCGGCGCTGTGGCCGGAACGCAGCAACCGTTACCAGCGTCTGTTCGCGCTCGGCTTCGACGCCTACGAAGTCGTTCCCTGGCTTGATACGCTGACGCTGCCCGGTTTCGGCTATTTCCCCGGCGCAACCGGGGTGCTGACGCTGGATAACACCAGAGCCCTGCACCGCACCCTGGAATGGGCGCAGTTCCGGCGCGGCGTGCCGCAGCAACTGCAGAATCGACCGCAAACCACGTCCATGGAGGGACAACATGAACCGCAAGGCTACGGGGGACTACGCTGAGCAGCTGGCGTGCGGATACCTCCAGCGGCACGGCCTGCAATTGTTGACGCGCAACTACCGTTGTCGACGGGGTGAAATCGACATCATCATGCGCGATGGCGACAGCCTGGTGTTTGTTGAGGTACGATACCGGCACCGCACGGCGTTCGGAACCGCTGCCGAGACAGTATCAACAAGCAAGCAGGCCCGCATCATCCATTGCGCAAATTGCTACCTGGCTCGATACCGGGCATGGAACGAGCCTGCACGTTTCGATGTCGTATGCATCGAAGGCGGCTCGCCGCAGCGCCGCATCGAATGGCTGCAAAACGCCTTTTACCTCGACAGCCGTTGACTGGAACCGGTCTGAAGACCATGGACCAGGTGTGCAGGCAAGGGGCCGATCGTGCCTGGAGCGGAAACTGCGAGCGCTGAACGAGCACGCGCATGCCGGGACGCATTCAGAGAGAGTTTTTACACTGTATTTGAACGGGAGAATGTTGCTATGAACAGGCTTGGGTTGATCCTCGGCACGCTGCTGCCGTCCCTCATGGTGCTGAGCGGCTGTGCTCCGGTGGTGGTGGGTGGCGCCGCCACCACGGTAGGCGTCGCGCACGACCGACGTACCAGCGGCAGCGTGATCGAGGATCAGGCCATTGAAATGCGCATCTACAACAGGCTCAGCGACGACGCCGAGATCAACCAGCAGGCACATATCAATGTTACCAGCTACGACGGAATCGTGCTGCTGTCCGGCGAGGCACCCAGCGAGGCGCTGCGTACGCGGGCCGGCCAGATCGCCCGTGATGCAGAAAAAGTCCGGCGCGTGCATAACGAAATCCAGATCGCCGCACCCAGTTCCATGATGACGCGCTCCAGCGATTCCTGGATCACCGCCAAGGTCAAGTCGTCGTTATTCGGGGTGAAAATAGAAGGCTTCGATCCGACCCGCGTCAAAGTGGTCACCGAAAACGGCACTGTCTACCTGATGGGCCTGGTCAGCCACGCCGAGGCCGAAGGCGCCACCGCCCAGGCCAGGGAAGTGAGCGGTGTGCAGCGTATCGTGAAGCTGTTCGAGTACCTCGACTAGTACTCCTTCAACATGATTTTGAACGAATACCAGCTTCCCCCGCCCTGCCGCGCTTTGCGCCGATGCAGCCTGCATTCCTCGATAAACTGACAGCCATACTCGGTGAGCACCAGCTGCTCACCGACCCGGCCGAATGCCGCAGCTACGGCTACGACAACAGCACGCTGCAAGGACAGCCGCTGGCGGTGGCCCTGCCCGACTCGCACGATCAGGTCGCTGCCATTGTCAGCGCCTGCTACGCACACCAGGTCCACGTGCTGGCACGCGGACAGGGCACCGGCACCACCGGGGCGACAGTACCGCTGGACGACCGGTCCCTGATCGTCTCGCTGCAGCGCATGAACCGCATCCTGGAGCTGGACCGCAACAACCGCTTGATGGTGGTCGAACCGGGCGTAACCAACCAGGCAGTACAGGACGCTGCCGCTGCCGAGGGGTTCTTCTGGCCGCCCGACCCGACCAGCGCCGCGGTGTGTACCGTGGGCGGCAATCTGGCCTACAACTCGGCGGGACCGCGCGCGGTGAAGTACGGCACACCGCGCGACAACACCCTGGGGCTGAAAGCGGTTACCGGTACCGGCACCACCATCCGCACCGGAACCCGGACCAGCAAGGGCGTGGTGGGATACGACCTGACCCGGCTGCTCATCGGCTCGGAAGGAACGCTGGCCATCATCACCGAAGCAACCCTGAAACTGACCCCCCTGCAGCCGGCGCGGCGCATGCTGCGTGCCGAATACCGCGACATGCACGCCGCCGCGGCGGCGGTCGCCAATATCATGGCCGGGCCGGTAACACCCTGTGCGCTGGAATTCATGGACGGCAATGCCATCCAGATGGTGCGCAGCGAGGTACCCTCGGACCTGCACCCGGATGCCGGCGCGCTGCTGATCATCGAAATGGACGGCATGGAATCACAGCTCGATGACATCAGCGCTGAAATCGCGCAGGCAGCGCAGGTCGAAGGCACTCTGAGCATCCGCCGGGCGCAGACGCCGCAGGATGCCGCGGCACTCTGGGACGTGCGCAAGGCGCTATCGCCGGCGTTGCGCCGGGTAGCCCCCAAGAAGATCAACGAGGACGTCGTAGTCCCGGTGTCGCGCATGCCGGATCTGGTCGACCAACTGGCCGATCTGTCACAACGACACAACATCCGCATCGTCAATTTCGGTCACGCGGGCAACGGCAATCTGCACGTCAATCTGCTCTACGATCCGCACGATCCGGCGCAGAAGCAGCGTGCCGATGCCTGTCTGGAAGACGTGTTCGCCGCCGTGCTGGAGATGGACGGCACCATATCCGGTGAGCACGGCATCGGCCTGGTGAAGCGCGACTGGGTGGCCAGGGAGCTCGACGCCACCAGCCTGGCAGTGATGCACGGCATCAAGCGCCAGTTCGACCCCGCCGGGATACTCAATCCCGGCAAGGCACTGCCGCCGGCTGGTTAAACGGTTCAGGAACAAAGCCTTCAATTTCACATCGAGAACGCAGAGAACGCCGAGAATGCTCCTGGCGTGAACGTCTGCGTTTTTTCAAGTCTCAGCGTCCTCTGCGACCTCGATGTGAATTGCCTTCCCGAACACGCCTTCACTAAGCGCGAATTTCCGCAGGGCATCAAGGACGCGAAGGTCCCAAAGAAAGATCATGAAAAAAGTCTTTCTCTGCGCCCTCTGCGAACTCGATGTGAATGACTCTTCCGAGCGTCTACGCATCAAGCGCGGTCGATCAGCCGACACCAGCCCGGGGTGCGCCGCAGGCCCTCGTCGAGTTGCACCGCGGGCCGCCAGTCGAGCACTTTTTGGATGCCGTCGTTGTCACACACCC
>CBDTYI010000092.1:0-9116 GCA_965364565.1 uncultured Gammaproteobacteria bacterium
TTGTTAATACACCTGACGTCGCGGGGTGTCCCGGGGCCACGAAAGCGACGTTACGGGCCATGCTATGAGCGTGAAACGCTGTTTCGAGTCGGAGGGTATTGCCATGATAAAATTGAAAAAAATGTTAGTTGTGGCGCTGCTGGCAGGCGCGAGCGCGCTGCCGTTGTCGAGCGCACAGGCCTGGTGGGGCGGTCCTGGCTGGGGTGGTCCCTGGGGATACCGTGACTGGACCGATGGCCTTGGCGATATGCTTGGCGATCTGTGGGGCGACGCCGACTTCTACGTGCATTTCAGCGCTCGGGGCCGCGGTCACGGCTATGGGCGCGGCTACGGCGACTATTATGACTATTACGGCTACGGACCGTATGGGTATCCGGGCTATTGGGGTGGCTATCCGGCTTATTACGGGGGCGGCCCCTGGATGCAGCCCGGTTACGCAGTGCCCTACGGAATGCCGCCGGTTCAGCCACAAGTGGTCGACCGGAGTAAATAGGGGCCGGGCAGGTATTCCAGTCTCCAGGGTGACACCAGGCCCAGACGGCGGATCTGGCCGCCGGTCAGCGGAGCGCGCCAGCGGCTGCCGTGGCTGACGCCGTGCGTAATACACCGGTGTAACGCCATCTTTGTCTGCGCTGTGTGAGTCAGGAGAGTTGCCGGAATGGCGCGAAGAGAACCTGTGGATGCCTCTTGTTTTGCCGGGAGGGTTGGCATAGCACTGGTCCGAACCGGTATTCTGTTGTGCCTCGCTGACAGGCAAAGTCGTGCCGCGTCACTCCATCCGATAGATCAGTTTGGACCTGACCCAGGGCAGCTAGACATGTATGTCTATGCGCCGGACGGACTTCAGCCCGCCTCGACGCTGGTGGTGGCCCTGCACGGGTGTACGCAGAAAGCGGCCGATTTTGACGATGAGACCGGGCTGACGGCGTTCGCAGACGCGCTGAAGTTCGTCCTGTTGTTTCCCGAACAGCGCCCGGAGAATAACGGCAAGCGCTGCTTCAACTGGTTCCAGACCCAGGACAACAGGAAGCACCAGGGCGAGAGCGGTTCGATACGCAGCATGATTCAACATGTCGTCGACATCTACCAGGTCGATCCGTCCAGAATCTTCGTTCTTGGCTTATCTGCCGGAGGGTCGATGACAGCCGTTCTGATGGCGAACTACCCCGAGCTTTTTCAGGGCGGCGCCATTGTTGCCGGTACACCGTATGACTGCAATAACCCGAGTTTGCTCACCTGGGCACCGTGGTGGTTTCTGGATATGTGGTTTGGAGATGCCGCTGCGGCGAGCTATGCGTGTGGATTGTTCAATTACGCGCCGACGCAACGGTCCGCGAAAGCCTGGGGCGATTTCGTGCGTGCGGCAGCCGGTGCCACGCCGACCCGGTGGCCGCAAGTGTCGTTATGGCAAGGCGCCGCCGACGGTATCGTGAATCCAGTCAACCAGAGGGAACTGGTCAAGCAATGGACAGATGTCTTCGGTATCGATCGGATTCCGGATCGCGTCGACGTTGTTAACAACATAAGACACAGTGTCTATCAGGATATGAGCGGGTCTCCGCGCCTGGAAACCTACGAGATCGCGGGTTTCGATCACGCCATTGCCATAGATCCCGGCACCGGTCCTGCGCAGTGCGGCAGCATCGCGCCCTACGTCGAAGATGCCGATATCTGCAGTCCTCTCAAGATACTCGAATTCTGGGGCGTGGCGCCCTAGCGATACCGGAGCTCGGCGTCGACTATCCCCCGGCGGCCGGTCTGCGCCGCGTCGGTTGGCAGCAACAAACGCCTGCAAACCCTTTGACGGACATCACGATCCCCGGTTCTCCGGTTGAGTCTATACTCTGGCTGTGAGTGGACGCGGAATGCGATGGAAGCATATTGTCGTTCAAGCAGAATACAGGAGTTGGCCATGAGCAGACACGTCGTTATCGATCATGATCCTGACACCTCGAGCCCCCGCAGGCAGGATCGTGCACTCGAAATGCAGAACTGGGATCGTGACAAGGGGATGGAACTGGCGAAACAGGAAGGACTGGCGATGACAGACGCGCATTGGGAAGTACTCTACTTCCTGCGAAAACGCTATCTCGAGCAGGGTGAACCGAAAACCGCCAGAGAGATCGCCCGGGATCTTGAGAAGGCGTTTGCCGAGCGGGGCGGCGATAAGGCTCTGCGCCGGCTGTTCCCCGGTGGACCGGTCACGCAAGGCAGCCGGATTGCCGGTCTGCCGGTTTCCGCGTATTCGCAAGACCCGTCGTTTGGCACCACCTATTGAACATCGGACCGGCTCTGTAAGGGGGCACGTTATTCGATTCGGGTACCGGTGACCGCGACGTGATCTGCAACCCGCTTATCTCCAGGTCCCCTTTGCGAAACCCTCAAGAGCCGCACCGAAACGGTGCTCGCCAACGCTGATGTGCCGGTCCTCACAGGCGATGCGGATGGTGTCATCAACATTGATTGCACGGCCATAATCGGCAAGGCGCGCTGCCACGAATAGGCGTGCGGATTCACAGGTCTCGAGCCGGCGCTGTTAGCGCAACCCGGCAAAGCCATCGTGTGCGAGTACAAGCGCGCAATTTCCGTTGCGCGGGTAGCGGCCAAGGCACCCCAGCCCCCGCCGCCAATCAGGAACAGCCCTGGTTACAATGCACCCCGGGCGGGCCAGGTTTAATGCTACTGAACTTCGCTGCCGGGCCGGGGTCAGTGTAAGCTGGGAACCCGTATAAGAAGCGTAGATTGAGAGGAACAAACGGGGGCTGCCGCCCGTCCTGTTCAACATGATTAGCTTGAGCCCGAGGCGCACTCTGCGTCTGATCTTAGCCTGCGGCCTGATGCTGCCGGTTGCCGCAGTGGTTGCCGAGACGACCCCGGCGCCTGAGGTGATCGTGTCCGAGGCGCGGATGGAACATTTCGTCGATCGCCTGGAGGCGCTGGGTACGCTGCGCGCCATAGAGTCGGTCACTCTCACCGTGTCGGTCACCGAGACCATCAGCGCGATCCATTTCGACGACGGCGACCGGGTCGAAAAGGACCAGATTCTGGTGGAAATGACCAGTGCCGAGGAGCACGCCCAGCTCGAGGAGGCGCGCGCCCTGAAAGAGGAGGGCTACCGTCAGTTCCGCCGCGTGCAGTCGCTGGAAGCACAGGGCACGGCCGCCAAATCGCTGCTCGACGAGCGACGGCGCGAGTGGGAGACCGCGCGCGCACGCCTGGCGGCGATCGAGTCGAGACTCGCCGACCGCCTGATCCGGGCGCCGTTCGCCGGCGTGGTCGGCTTGCGCGACCTGAGCGTCGGGGCGCTGGTGGAGCCGGGCGATGCGGTCACCACGCTCGACGACGATGCGCTGATGAAACTGGATTTCGAGGTGCCCAGCACCTACCTGGAGACGCTGCGCCCGGGTCTGGCTATCAGCGCCACCGCGCACGCTTTTCCCGGGCGCGTGTTTGCGGGTGAGGTCAAGTCGGTCGGCAGCCGGATCGATCCGGCGACCCGTTCGATTCGCGTCAGGGCGGTGCTGCCCAATACGGAACGCATCCTCAAACCCGGTCTGTTGATGCAGGTCGAGCTGTTTAAAAACCCGCGCGACGCGCTGGTGATACCGGAGGAGGCGCTGGTCCCGCTGGGCGATCGGCAGTCCGTGCTGCTGGTCGATACCGCCAACGGCAACGCCGTGGTGCGCCGCGAAATCCGCATCGGGGCGCGCCGTCCCGGTGAAGTGGAGGTGCTGGATGGGCTGGCGGCCGGTGACCGGGTGATCAGCCACGGCACACTCAAGGTGCGCCCCGGCCAGCAGGTCAGCATCGCCGCGGTGGATGACGGCAGCACGCCGTACGACCAGCTGCTGCAGTCGCTCGGCGACAGCAACGCTCCGTGATTCTCTCCGACGTCTCGATAACCAGACCGGTGCTCGCCGCGGTGATGTCGCTGCTGCTGATCGCCTTCGGTCTGGTGTCTTTCGACCGCTTGCCGCTGCGCGAGTATCCGGATATCGATCCGCCGGTGGTATCGGTGGAGACCCTGTACCCGGGCGCGGCCGCCAGCGTGATCGAGAGGCGTATCACGGAACTGATCGAAGACCGCATCTCGGGCGTCGAAGGCATACGTTTCATCGAATCCAGCAGCGAAGACGGCCGCTCGGTGATCAACGTCGAGTTCGACATCGGCCGCGACATCGACGGTGCCGCCAACGATATCCGCGACCGGGTGTCCAGCATACTCGACGACCTGCCCGAGGAAGCCGACCCGCCGGAGATCCAGAAGGTCGACAGTAACGAAGACGTGATCATGTGGCTGAACCTGGTCAGCGAGCGAATGAGCGTCCCCGAACTTACCGACTATGCGGACCGCTACCTGGTGGACCGCTTTTCGGTACTGGACGGGGTGGCGCGGGTGCGGGTCGGCGGCGGCCAGGTGTACGCCATGCGCATCTGGCTGGACCGGCGCGAGCTGGCCGCCCGCAACCTGACCGTGGCCGACGTGGAAGCCGCACTACGTGCCGAGAACCTGGAACTGCCGGCTGGCAGTATCGACTCCGAAGACCGCCAGTTCACCGTACGCACCGAACGCATGTTCCGCAGCGCCGCCGATTTCGCCCGCCTGGTGCTGGCGCGGGGCGACGACGGCTACCTGGTGCGCCTCGGCGACGTGGCGCGGGTGGAGCGCGGCACGGCGGAGGACCGCCTGTTCTTCCGCGGCAACGGCGTGCCCATGGTCGGCATCGGCATCATCAAGCAGTCCACCGCCAACACGCTCGCCGTCGCCGCGGCGGCCAAGGCGGAAATGCAGCGCATCAACACCGGCCTGCCCGAGGGTATGGCCATCAAGCAGAGCTACGACAGTTCGGTGTTCATCGAGGGCGCCATACGCGAGGTCTACAAGACGCTGTTCATCGCCATCGTGCTGGTCATCGGCGTGATCTATCTGTTCCTCGGCAGCGTGCGCGCCATGCTGGTGCCTGCAGTCACGGTGCCGGTCTCCCTGGTGGCGACCTTTCTGGTGCTGCTGGCGCTGGATTTTTCCATCAACATTCTCACCCTGCTGGCGCTGGTGCTGGCCATCGGTCTGGTGGTCGACGATGCCATCGTGGTGCTGGAGAACATCCACCGGCGCATGGAACAGTACGGCGAATCGCGCCTGGTGGCCGCGTACCGCGGTACTCGCCAGGTGGGCTTCGCGGTGGTCGCCACCACCGTGGTGCTGATTGCCGTGTTCGTGCCGATCGCCTTTTTACAGGGCGATATCGGCCGGCTGTTTTCCGAGTTCGCGCTGACCCTGGCGGCGGCGGTTGCTTTTTCAAGCTTCGTGGCGCTATCGCTGTCTTCCATGCTCGCCTCCAAAGTGCTGCCGCAGGGGGCGCGGCGCGCACGCCTGTCACAGGGGGTGGACTGGGTGTTCGGCAAGGTGCGCCGCGGATATCACCGGGTCCTGCTGGCTGCGTTGCGCCGCGCCTGGCTGGTGGGCATTACGTTCTTCGCCATTCTGGCCGCTTCGCTGTGGCTGCTGGAGAAGATCCCCGATGAATATGCGCCCAAGGAGGACCGCGGCGTATTCTATCTCATGGTGACCGGGCCGGAGGGATCCTCATACAAGTATATTGCCGGCTACATGACCGAGATCGAACGGCGCATGATGCCGCTGGTGGAAAGCGGCGAAATCCAGCGCCTGCTGGTGCGCGCGCCGCGTGCTTTCGGCAACTTCGAGATTTTCAACACCGGTATTGTCATCAACGTGCTCAGCGACTGGTCGGTGCGGCGCTCGGCCTGGGAAATCATGGACGACGTGCGCAAGCGCCTGGCCGACCTGCCTGGCGTACGCGTATTTCCGGTCATGCGCCAGGGCTTCGGCGCGCGTATCCAGAAACCGGTGCAGTTTGTCATCGGTGGCGGAACCTATCAGCAACTGGCCGAGTGGCGCGACACTCTGGTGGAGAAGATCAACGCCGACAACCCGGGGCTGGTGGGGCTGGACTGGGACTACAAGGAGACCAAGCCGCAATTGCGCGTAATCATCGATTATGACCGCGCCGCCGAACTGGGTGTCACGGTTGGCAGCATCGGCCGCACCCTGGAGACCATGCTCGGTTCGCGCCGGGTGACCACGTATATCGATGCCGGCGAGGAATACGACGTCATCGTCGAAGGCGAGCGCGCCACCCAGCGTACGCCCGCCGACCTGGAGAACATCTATGTACGCTCCGAGCGCAGCGGCGCACTGATCCCGCTGTCCAACCTGGTGCGGCTGGAGGAGTTCGCCGACTCCATCAGCCTCAATCGCTACAACCGCGTGCGCGCCATCACGCTGGAGGCCAATCTCGCCGACGGCGTGGCGCTGGGCGACGCACTGGCCAGCCTGGAGCGGATGGTGAAGGAACACTTGCCCGGCAGCGTGATCGTTGACTACAAGGGCCAGTCGCAGGACTACAAGTTCGCCGGACAATCCATTGTGTTCACCTTTGTGCTGGGGCTTGTGGTGGTGTTCCTGGTGCTGGCCGCCCAGTTCGAGAGCTGGGTCCACCCGCTGGTGATCATGCTGACCGTGCCGCTGGCCATGGCCGGTGCACTGCTGGGGCTCTATCTGACCGGCCAGACGCTCAACCTGTACAGCCAGATCGGCCTGATCATGCTGGTCGGCCTGGCGGCCAAGAACGGTATCCTCATTGTCGAGTTCGCCAACCAGCTGCGCGACGCCGGCAAACCGTTCCACGAGGCGCTGGTGGAAGCCGCCGAAGTGCGGCTGCGGCCGATCGTCATGACCGGTATCACCACCGCGGCGGGGTCGCTACCGCTGCTGCTGTCGAGCGGTGCCGGGACCGAGACGCGGGTGGTCATAGGCACGGTGATCCTGTCCGGCGTACTGGCGGCCACTCTGTTTACGCTGTTCGTGGTTCCGGTGGCCTACGACCGCATGGCGCGGCACACCGGTTCGCCGCAACGCGTACGGCGCAGACTGGAGGCGGAACTGAATTCGGTTGACGAGTGATCTGTGCCGAGACGCCGTTGCCCGGCCGCGGCGTCTGCCACCGTTCGCTTACCGGAACGCTGGGATGAGTCGATTGCATCGCCCGGCGCAGCCGGTAAAATGCCCGCTCGAATCCAGGGCAGAAATTAACCACCAATGAGGATTGAACATGAACGGTCGGGCAGGACGCACCCTGAAACAGCTCGCGCAGCCGGTCTTTCTGGCACTAACCATTATCTTTTCGATAGCCGTTTTGCTGTCGGTGCCGGTCGCCGGCGCCGACGAACTCATCATGCGCGATGGCTCCCGCCTGCTGGGCGAAGTCGTCAAGCGGGAAAATAACACCCTGGATTTCAACACCAGCTACGCCGGTGTGATCCAGATACCGTGGGACCAGGTTGACGAGGTCAACACAGACAAGCCGATGGAACTGCTGTTGATGGATGATACGATCGTGTCAGGGACGCGCATCACCAACAACGTCGACGACCTGGTGGTGGAGGGCGATCCCGGCTCGTCGCCGCAAACCCTCGGACAGGACATTGTCGACGTCATCAATCCGGAACCCTGGCGCAAAGGGCAAGGGTACAACCTATCCGGGCGCGTCAATCTCGCCTATTCGAAGCAGCGCGGCAACACCGACAAGGACGAAACCGATGTCGATGGCGATCTCACCTGGCGGCGCAAATATGACCGCTTCCTCGCCTTCGGCGAGCTGGAGCGTGACAAGACCGACGACAAGTTGACCACGGAGAAGTGGAAACTGGAAGGCGCCTACAATTACTTTGTCACCAAGAAGTGGTACTGGGGCGGCTTCGGACGTCTGGAGCACGATAAGTTCGCCGACCTGGATCTGCGTACCTCGGTCGGTCCCCTGGTCGGTTACCAGTGGTTCGAAAGCAAGCAGATGAACCTCAGTACCTCCACCGGTCTCAGCTACGTCAACGAGGACTTCAAGAATTCTCAAGACGATGACTACGTTGCGCTGCCCTGGGCGATCAATTTCGACCGCTTTGTGTTCGGCGAGTTCATGCAGTTCTATCACAAGCAGACCGGCTTCTGGAGTCTTGAAGATACCAGCGATGTGGTCTGGGATACCTGGACGGGCCTGCGCTTCCCGCTGATTCTGGGCCTGGTGGCCAGCACCGAGATCAAAGTCGAGTACGACAGCGGCGCCGCCGACGACGCGGACGATACGGATACCACTTACTCGCTCAAGCTGGGCTATCAGTGGTGACCGTCTGCTGAGCAGACGTGCAGGCACCTGTATCGGGCAACTGCCGCACTGTTCTGACCCTGGCCCTGACGAGCGGGCAAAATTCGACAGGGGGAATAGAATGATTCCTGCATCGTCATTCCGGCGGAAGCCGGAATCCAGTGTTTCTTCCGGCATTCTGGATTCCGGCTTCCGCCGGAATGACGGAGATCCAGCGTTTGTGGGACAGCAGTGCTCTCTAACTCGTTTTTCGTTTCAGCATCACCGGTGCGGGAGTCTTGCGGGGATTCACTGGTCAATGCGTTATCTATGCCCAGCGATGTATGCCGTCTTTGCGAACGAGAGGCTGACCTCCAACGCAGTTACAGTCTTCCCGCGTTTGCCTTCCGCTGCATGAGCATGAACCAAACGGCAGAGCCAGGGTTTCTGTTGGCTTGACGCGTTGCCTAGCTGCGCACGAGGAGGGTCCAGGGCCCTTCGTTACGCTTCAGCGATCCATCGATGAGTGATGAAAAGGGTGTTTGCTTTGCCTATACTCCGCATGAGGCATCAGGGTCTCCAATGTGGAGATCAAGCGCGTGGACCAGGACGAGGGCACGGCGTGTGCCGTCGCAAAGCAGGCACAGGCCGAGCTGCAGGCCGCCGAGGAGTTTCCCTGGGCGGCGCGTCAGCTGGCGCAGCAGCGGGGAGTTGTGCAAGCCCCTTACATGCAGGCGCTCGGCGAAATGGCCGGCGGCGTAGCTCCACCTTTGTGTTCCCCATGCCCATCGATATCATCGATGCACTGGTGGAGAAGAAGGTCGGTCCCTGAACATTCCGCGGCGACGGCTGTCGGCCTGCGGTCCGCCTGACAAGCAACGGGGCACGAGGCGTCCCAAAATATACGGAGGAGATGGACATGAACAGACTGCGTGCAAGGCTACTCCTTCCCGCGAT
>CBDTYI010000093.1:0-9108 GCA_965364565.1 uncultured Gammaproteobacteria bacterium
GCTGCAACATGTCGTCGTCACTTTCGATCCTCTCAACGGGAGAAGAATATATGTGAACGGAGTGTTCACCGATGACGTCGATCCAGTGCCCGCCGGTAACCTGAATGACTGGGATGACAGCTTTGCGTTCGTGCTCGGCAACGAAGTATCCAACGACCGTTTGTGGCAAGGTACTATCCGTATGGTCGCGATTCACAACCGTGCTCTAACCCCTGAACAGATTGTTCAGAATTTCGAGGTGGGCGTCGGTGAGAAGTTCTTCCTGCTGTTCGGGATAGGTGATGTAGCCGGTGTGCCGGCTGACAGCTACATCATGTTCGAGGTCGCGCAGTATGACAGTTACAGCTACCTGTTCAACACGCCGACGTTTATCAATCTGGATCCGGCCGTCGCGCCGGGTGGTATACCGATCAAGCGCATCAGTATCGGAATAAACGGAACGGAAGCCGACGTCGGTCAGGCGTTCCGCAACCTGGATGTCACTGTCAGTGCCACTGATGGTTATGATCCGGCGACCGGGCAGCTGCTGTCCGACCTGGGCACCATAGTGCCCCTGCAGAACGGTCCGAACGGTACTCCACCGGATGAATTCTTCCTGACTTTTGAGGTTTTGGGTAATGCATCGAACATTGTTATCGATAACCCGAATACGATTCCGCCGGATCTGCCAGCGCCACCTGTAGTATCGGATATTGGTGTGCGGACGTTCGACGAGATCAATGCCGCGATGGCCGCGATAACCACAGTCGATCCGCAGGCTGTCAAGGCTTCGACGTTTGATGTTCTGCGGCAACAGTTGCCGACAGTAGAGACCATTGAAGGTTTTCTGTCCGCGCACCAGATGGCGATCTCTCAACTGGCGCTGGCCTACTGCGATGAACTGGTAGGGAAAGAGGGTGCGCCAGTGGATAGCGCCAGGCGCGCAACTTTCTTCAATTTCTCGGGAATTGCGAGCAGCGACAGCTTTTTCAATGGTCCGGTAGCGACGGCTTTCGGTAGCGGAGACTCGCTGGCAAAGAATCAGATTGTCGATGCGCTGTATGACAACATGATCGGCTTGCCGGGGACAGGTGCCGAGCTGAGTAATGCGCCGAGCCGTTTAGAGTTCAAGAGTGAGCTAACGGGGTACGACCTGCAGACGCCTGCCAACTTGGTGAATGCCGACAACCTGTACGACCGGTTAACTGCTAACTGCCCGACAGATTGTGATGCGGAGCGTACGCGAGCTATCGTCAAAGCGATGTGCTCTTCGGCTCTGGGCAGTGCAGCAATGCTCCTGCAATGAGACGGCTGGTGATCAAGAAAACGAGCGTGAGGAATACCAACCATGGCTAAACGTAAACACCCTCTACACCCGGATGCGCCGCTGCTGCACCTGAATCATCCGCGTCCGGTAACGCGCCGTGACTTTCTGCGCCAGGGCTTCCTGTCGGGTATGGGCATGACCATCGGCGGGTCGGTCCTCAGTCTGTTTGCCCATCCGCGCCATGCGCTGGCGGATAACCCTGATCTGTCGCAGGATATCAATGACATGGCTAATGCCATCGCCTGCTCCCTGGGGGGAGGGACTCTCAACCCGCTGCCGGTGATCTGTTTCGACCTCGCAGGGGGGGCCAATATCGCCGGTTCCAACGTTTTGGTGGGGCGAAACACGCAAATGGATTTCCTCAGCACCGCGGGTTACAGCAAGCTGGGGCTGCCCGGCGATATGATTCCCGGCCTGCCGGAGGCCACTCCCACGGCAACAGGTAACGGCGACCACACGGATACCACCTACGGATTGGCTTTCCATACCGACAGTGCCTTCCTGCGCGGAATGCTCGAAAAGGCGCCAACGCGTGGCGCGTTGACCAACGGTATCGTGATCCCGGCGCGATCCGACAATGATACCGGCAACAACCCTCATAACCCCATGTACGGTCTTGCCGCGGCGGGCGCCGATGGTGGTGTTGTTACCCTGATCGGATCGCGTAACTCGGAATCCGGAGGCAACTCGATGCCGGCATTGCCGATAAATCCGGAGATACGTCCGACCAAGGTGGATCGCCCCAGCGATGTTACCGGTATGGTGGATACCGGTGACCTGACCGCCGTTCTGAAAACCAAGGAAGACGTGGTGGCGGTGATGGAGTCGATCGCACGTCTCAGTGACAAAAAGCTGAATCGTGTCGAACCCAAGCTGGGCATTACCGCTGACGCCGTGGTGAAGGATCTGGTGCGTTGCGGTTACCTCAAGTCCGCTGATCTTGCCGCGCGCTTTGCGGACAGAGACATCAACCCGGCGACGGATTCACTTATTGTCGATGATGCCACTGGAATCTTTACCGCGAACGAATTCAACAATGACCGTGAGTTCCGGAAGACGGCGTCGGTGATGAAAATGGTCATCGACGGCCACGCCGGCTGCGGGACCATCGCGATGGGCGGCTATGATTACCACACCGGCGACCGCTCCACAGGGGAAATTCGCGACCTGCGTGTCGGACGCTGCATCGGTGCCTGCCTGGAATACGCCGCGCGCATGGTCACGCCGGTGATGATCTACGTATTCAGTGACGGGTCGGTGGCCAGTAATGGTACTTTGGACAACTCCCTGGACGGCCGTGGTAAAGGAGTCTGGACCGGCGATAACTCCTCCACCGCAGCCTCGTTCATATTGGTCTATAGCCCGAACGGCCGTACGCCCATATTGCGCGATCAAATCGGGTACTTCCGCGCCGATGGCTCCGTAGAGACTGCGTCCAGCCCGGCGGCCAACAATGTCAATCTGCTGGCTGAGACTGTGGTCCTGAACTACAAGCTGTTGACGGGCCAGCTTGCGCCCGATCCCGGCAACGTCTTGCACGCGTTCGGTCCGCTCGCCTGAGCCTGAGAAATCAACAGCACAAGAGAAAGGGCGTGCCTGCGCGTTGCCCCGTCCTTTATACCGCTCTGGCAACGACCCAGGCTTTTACCGATTGAGCCCCGCCTCTTTTCAGAGTGTGGGCCAGTTCGTTGATCGTACTGCCGGTTGTGACTACGTCGTCGATCAGAACGAAATGTCGGCCGTCCAGCGGCTGGGTCGTCAGAAACGCGCCCCGAACGTTTCCCTTGCGGCTGGTCGCCGACAGCCCGGATTGCGCGCCGGTATTTCGGGCTCGTGTGCAACAGCGTGTTGCGACCCGATAACCGCGCCGTACCAAAGGACGCGCGATTTCCATTGCCTGGTTGTAACCCCGTTCGCTGAGGCGTTTTCTGTGCAGTGGAACCGGCAGGATGGACACCGATGCTGGGTCCGCACCAGACGACACCGAGTCGGCCAGCAGCGTGCCCAGCAGGCGCCCAAGTGCCAGATCCTGCTCGAATTTTAGTCGCTGAATCCAGCCGTCTACCGGGGGGTGATAGGTGAAAAGCACCCGACATTCATCGATGGGCGAATTCGTGTTTTGGCAACGGGCACAGAGAGTTGCGCCTGCATCAGAAGGTAACGGCATGGCGCAGACCCGGCAGGCGTGATCGAGCCAGGGTAACTCCTCTCGGCAGGCAGAACACAGTTCCAGGCCCGGCTCTCCTGCTGCTCGACACAGCCGACAGCTGGTGGGAAACGCCTCGTGCTGTAGTTTTAATAGCCAGTCGTATACCACGGGTCACCCTCCTTGGTTGACATTGGTCTGTTTGTACCCGCATAGTTTGGTACCTTCGCAAGTGTATCCCATTGAACCTGATGACCGAATCCGAATTTTCCGAGGCGGTTGGTGCCGGTATCCGCATGGTTCCGGGACGCAAGGCGCGCGCCGCCGCAACGGTATTCAACATTGGAAATATCGTGGCCATCATTGTCCCGCTCCCGTTGGGCATGCTGTGGCTGGGCATGTCGATGCTGGTTTATGCGATGAACCGGCATCATCCGAATCAGAAAGTCGGGCATTACACCCAGCAGGCGGCCTATCGTTTTTATGGCATCACCGGGTTTTTTGTTGCCGCCGCTACGTTTATCCCGGGTGGTGGCTGGGACTATTACCTCCTGGCCTGGGGGCTTGCGGCCCTGGTACTGGTTCCCTGGTCGATCGCCGATCTCGTGCGTATCCGTCAGGATCACTGGGAAGATATCGAAATTAGTGGGACAGAATCATGAAAGCAGCAATCACCCATGACCGGAAACAGAGCAACACCACCGTGTTTAGGTTCGACTGGCAAAAAGCCGAAATAGAAGCGTTATTCGAGCTTCCTTTTAATGATCTGCTCTACCGGGCTCAGCAGGCCCACCGTGCGAATTTTGATCCGAATGAGGTGCAGATCAGCACCTTGCTCAGTATCAAGACAGGCGGTTGCCCGGAAGACTGTGGCTACTGCCCTCAGAGCGTGCACCACCAAAGCGCTGTCGAGCCGGAAAGCCTGCTCGACCTCGAAGCGGTCGTTGAGGCCGCGAGACACGCGCGCCAGGCCGGTGCCAGTCGCTTCTGCATGGGGGCCGCCTGGCGTAACCCACGTGGCGGAAACTTTGAGCGGGTGCTGGAAATGGTTGCGCGGGTAAGGGCCGAAGGCCTAGAGACGTGCATGACACTTGGTATGCTCGATGCGCAGCAGGCGCTCCGTCTGAAACAGGCTGGGCTCGATTACTACAACCACAACCTGGACACATCGCCCGAGTTTTATGGCGAAATCATCAGCACGCGGACCTATGAAGACCGTCTGGATACCCTTGGGCATGTGCGCGCCGCCGGTATTAACGTGTGCTGCGGTGGTATTGTAGGGATGGGTGAGACGCGCGCTGATCGCGTGTCCTTGATGGAGCAACTGGCGCGGCAACAGCCACATCCCGAGAGCGTGCCGATCAATATGCTGGTGCGGGTGCAAGGGACGCCGCTGGCTGAGGGTGATGACATCGACCCATTCGAATTTGTGCGCACCATTGCGGTGGCGCGCATTCTCATGCCGGGTTCCCATGTTCGCTTGTCGGCGGGTCGGGAACAAATGACAGATGAGATGCAGGCGCTGTGTTTCCTGGCGGGTGCAAACTCGATTTTCTACGGCGAAAAGCTGCTGACTACGCCAAATCCGGACGCCGGTCGCGACCGGCGGTTGTTCGAGCGCCTGGGGTTAAGACCCGCGTGACGGTCGATGCAAGACCTTGTTTCCGCGCTTGATGAGCGCAAGCGGCAGCACCTCTATCGGACGCGTCTGACGCTGGACGGTCCGCAGGATGTGACGGTCCGGATAGCGGGCCGGGAGTATCTGTCCTTCTGCAGCAATGATTACCTCGGGCTGGCTGGCGACCCGCGTCTGGTCGACGCCTTCAAGGAAGGTGCGGAGCGTTTCGGGGTTGGCAGCGGTGCGGCTCACCTTGTCAGTGGCCACAGCTACGCGCATCAGGCGTTGGAAGAGGATCTGGCTGAATTTACCCGCCGTCCCCGTGCGCTGTTGTTTTCCACCGGCTATATGGCCAATCTTGGTGTTGTCGCAGCGCTCACGGGCCGCGGAGACACGGTGCTCGAGGATCGCCTCAACCATGCATCGCTTATCGATGCGGCGTTACTGGCAGGGGCGCGCCTGGTCCGCTACAAGCACAGCGATATGTCCAGCCTGTCAGCCAAACTCGCGCAGGCCGAGAGCAGAACACGGCTGATAGCGAGTGACGGTGTTTTCAGTATGGATGGCGACTGCGCTCCATTGTCGGGACTCAGCGCTGCCGCCGTAGACCACGATGCCTGGCTGCTGATCGATGACGCGCACGGCTTGGCGTATTGGGAAATCAGGGGCGCGGCTGGTTTGCGGATCAGCTGCCGGATCCGGCGCCGAACACGATATTGATGGCTACACTGGGTAAGGCTTTGGGAACCTTCGGAGCTTTCGTCGCTGGATCCGATGCGGTGGTGGAAACCTTGATACAGCAGTCCCGCACCTTCATTTACACTACCGCATCGCCACCAGCCGTTGCCTGGGCGGCCCGCGCCGCGTTGCAGCTGGTTCGCGACGGGCAGCACTTGCGTGACAGGCTTCAGGTACTGATACGCCGTTTCAGAACGGGTGCCGCCCAGCTGGGTTTGACGTTGATGAACTCGGAAACGCCCATTCAGCCGTTGTTGCTGGGCGAGGCGGAAACAGCTTTGGCCTTCAGCGAAGCCTTGCGCAGGTGTGGAATTCTGGTTACGGCTATACGTCCGCCCACGGTTCCCAGGGGTGCGGCCCGCTTGCGGGTCACGTTTTCGGCGCGCCATGCGCCTGAGCATGTGGATAGGCTTTTAGAAGCGCTCGCCGCCTGTGTCCAGGATATTCCCGATGTTGCATACTGACGTTGCGGGCGACGGACCGGACCTGGTGCTGCTGCATGGTTGGGGCATGCACAGCGGCGTATGGGGCCAATGGCTCCTGCATTTGCAGCGCGATTTTCGTGTCACAGCGGTCGACCTGCCCGGCCATGGCAGCAGCCGCTTTCAGGGCCAGCGTGAACTTGAGGCATGGGCCGCCGCTGTGTTGGAGGTGGCGCCACCCCGCGCCTGGTGGGTGGGCTGGTCGTTGGGTGGGCTGGTGGCGTTGGCTGCGGCTAATCAGGCCCGCAACCGGTTCAGCGGGCTCCTGCTGCTGGCCTCAACACCCAGATTCGTAGCCGATCAGGACTGGATGCACGCGGTCCCTGCAGAGGTGTTCAGCCAGTTCGCTCGACAGCTGGAGACAGATCCGGAGCGGACGCTGTCACGCTTTCTGTCGCTGCAGGTCAGGTGTGCCGAGCGCGGCAACGAGACGCTGCGTCAGTTGCGTGGCGACTTGCGCGGCAGGCCAGCGGCGGATCCGGGCGCTCTGCGCGCTGGCCTTCGCTTCCTGCAGGAATGCGATTTGCGCAGCGCGGTCCGCGGTCGCGACGTGCCGTTGTTGTGGCTCCTCGGGGAGCGGGATACGCTGATACCGGCGCAGCTTGCGCGCGACTTTCCTGGTATTGCTTCGACAGTCATTCCGGGGGCAGGCCATGCGCCGTTCTTGTCGCACCCGCAGCAGTGCGCGGACTATGTGAGGACGAATCTGTTGAGACGACAGGAGTATCGACCGGATGCGGCCGGCTGACTGGCTTCCCGACAAGAGCATGGCTCGACGCAGCTTCGAGGCGGCTGCTGCGAGCTATGATCAGGCGGCTGTACTGCAGCGTGAGGTCGGCAGCCGTCTTCTGGAGCGACTCGACTTTATGAAGATAAAGCCGACGCGAATACTGGATCTCGGGACAGGCACCGGACAGTGTCTCGCGGGGCTTTTCGCCCGTTTCAGGAGCGCCGAGGTTGTAGCGCTGGATATCGCCCGGTCCATGCTGCTTCAGGCACGCAAGCGCGGTCGCTGGTTGCGTCGACCGCTTTGTGTGTGTGGTGACGCGGAGCGGCTGCCGTTCGCCGACAGCCGGTTTGATCTGGTGTTCTCCAATCTTACCCTGCAATGGTGCACTGATCTGGAGGCAGCTTTTTGTGAGCTGCAGCGCGTGCTGCGCCCGGGTGGGTTGTTGCTGTTTACCACGCTGGGCCCGGATACCCTGCGCGAACTGCGTGACAGTTGGCGCAGCGTGGACGAGTATCCACATGTCAATGCTTTCCTCGATATGCATGATGTCGGTGATGGATTGTTGAAGGCGCGCTTTTCCGATCCGGTCGTGGATGTTGAGCGGCTCATATTGACTTATCCCGATGCCTGGAAGCTGATGCGGGAACTGAAACAGCTCGGCGCGCACAATGTTGCTGTCGGCCGGGCTCGCGGTCTGACCGGCAAGGCGCACATGCAGCGCCTTGTCGAAGCCTATGAACAGTACCGCAGGGACGGGTTGTTACCAGCCAGCTACGAGGTGGTTCACGGACACGCATGGGCTACCAGCAACGAAATCAGCGTCCCGCTGGACAGGATTAGGCGCCGATGACTCGGGGTTTATTCGTCACCGGCACGGACACCGGTGTTGGTAAAACGACGATCACTCTGGGTCTGATGCAGGCGCTTCAAGCGTGTGGACAGACTGTGACAGCGATGAAACCGGTTGCCAGTGGCTGTGTGAGCACGGCATCGGGATTGATCAGCGATGATGCGCGGCGGCTGCAGGCCAGCAGTTCCATCGATGTCTGCTATGACCGGGTAAATCCCTATGCCTTTGAGCCTCCTGTAGCGCCGCACCTCGCCGCCGAAGCTGTCGGGGTGCGTATCGATATTGAGGTGATAGACCAAGCCTTGCGGTGCCTCGCCGCCGATGCCGACCAGGTGCTGGTGGAAGGTGTAGGCGGCTGGCTGGTCCCGATCAGCCAGCGGCAGACCATGGCCGATGTGGCGTTGGCACTTGGGCTGCCGGTGATCATGGTGGTGGGTGTGACACTGGGCTGTATCAACCATGCCTTGTTGACAGCTGGCGCTGTGCAGTCCGCCGGGCTGCGGCTCGCGGGCTGGATTGCCAATCGGGTCGACCCGAAGTGCGAGAAACCGGACGCGGTCGTCAGAGCGCTAGGCGGATGGTTGGCCGCTCCGTTGCTGGCCGACGTTCCGTACCAGTCTGACGAAGCCTTGCGCGCAAGGCTGGCGCAACAGATCGATATTGCACCTCTGTTGGGCTAGCCCGCATGCCACCGCCTTCCCCAGGGTGGCGGGCGAGTGTCATACGGTATGGCAGCGATGCTACGATTTTGACGGACGGAAAGGGGCCAGCGCTACGCCGGGCCCCGTAGTGAATGCGTGCTAGTCAATTCGCCTTCTGAGTCTGATGAGTTCGCTGGTGGCCGGTTCGTAGCCGTTGTCCTGGGCTTTCTGCAGCCATTCCAAGGCGCGCTTATAATCGCGGTCCCCCGCGGCGCTCGCGTAAAGCTTGCCGAGCTGGTATTGCGCGGGCGAATAACCTTGCGCGGCCGACTTCTCCAGCCAGGTCAGCGCTGCGGATGCATCCTTGTCCGTACCTGTTCCGCTCAAATAGAACACCCCTATCTTATACTGGGCTTTGTCCAGGCCGTGTTCGGCGGCTTTCAGGAACCACTGAAAGGCGAGCTCTTCGTCCTCCTCTACGCCGCGACCCTTTTCATATCGGTACGCTACGTCATATTGAGCTTCCACATCGCCCTTTTCGGCGCCTGCCAAGTCGCGCTCGAACATGGCTTCCGCGCCGGCATAGCTTCCTGCCGA
>CBDTYI010000094.1:0-9093 GCA_965364565.1 uncultured Gammaproteobacteria bacterium
GCTGGGGCGGCTATCCCGGTTATGGCTGGGGCGGCTATCCCGGTTATGGCTGGGGCGGCTATCCCGGTTATGGCTGGGGTGGTTATCCCGGTTATGGCTGGGGTGGCTATCCCGGTTATGGCTGGGGTGGTTATCCCGGTTATGGCTGGGGTGGTTATCCCGGTTACTGGGGCGGGGCGCCCTGGGGCTGGGGTGGTTATCCCGCGGCCGTGGCACCGGTGCAGCCGGCGCAGACCAGTTCCGGCGAGAAGTAACTCGCCGCGGGCAAGCAGGCCGGTGCCGGCAGCAGGATGCGCCGTCCGGTCTGCTCAGGAAGCGGGTCGCGGTGCGGCCCGCTTTTTCTTTGTCAGCCACGGAAGACACGGAAAGCACGGAAAAAGCTTTTTGCGTATGCCGCAGCGGCATCTGAAAAGCGTCTTGGTTGGGCTGCATGAGACTGAAGCCTGACCGAGCGACCCTGTTCCACTGCTCGATCTAGTGTGTAGATTGCGCTGAGCTTGCAAAGCCCAACGCCGCGAGTTCGTTGGGCGTCACCCTGTTTAAACCCAACCTACGAACTGCGATTCCGTTGGGTTGCAACGTCGTTCAGCCCAACCTGCAGAGGCTCGAGGCGCCCTCACGGATTACCTGAAACGGGTTTCTTCCGTGCTTTCCGTGTCTTCCGTGGCTATAAACGCCGTTTCTAAAACGGCACCGGCGCCGGATAGTCACGGAAGGGTTCGACCGGATTGAGCGGCGGCGGTGACAGCAGCGGATCGTCGTCGGGCCAGACCGCCTGGGTCGGCATGACGCCCTCCTGGTAGGCGTCCAGCGCATCCCGGATCGCCTGTGACTGCGCTGCGGCGGTCATCCAGCCGAGCATGTCCACCACCTGCTGTTGCAGCCGGGCAGCCTGGTCGAACTGGCCGTCGGCGGCAGCCGCCAGCGCCAGCGCCTGGATGTTCGCCGGGGTCGGCTGGCCGGGCGCCAGCTCATTGGCCAGGTTGAGCGCCCGCACGCTGTCGCGCACCGCGGGATCCGCGCTCAGGGCGCGCAGGCGTATCAGCGCGTACTTCAGTTCCGGCTGCTCCGGATGGAGACCGAGCAGCTGCTCCAGTTGCTGCGCCGTGTCCTGCTCCGGCTGGCCCGCGCGGTGCCGGGCCACCAGTTTCAGCAGGCGGGCAGGGGGGATGTCCGGGTTGACCGCCAGCGCGCTGCCGTAGTGCTCGGCCGCTTGCGCGTAGTGACCCTGGTTGAACAGCAGGTTGGCGAAGAAGAAATGCGCCCCGTCGTGGCGCGGATCGAGTTCCAGCACGGCGCGGTAGCGGGCTGCGGCCTGCCCGGATTCGGCGCGTGCCTGCGCCAGCACAGCGAGCAGGAGCTGCGCCAGCGGCTGGCGCGGATCGCGCTCCAACACGGTGTGCAACTGCTGCTCGGCAGCGTCTGTCTGGCCACCCAGGTACAGTACGCGCGCATAGCTGACGCGCGCTGCCAGGTTGTCGGGATCGATTTCCAGGCCGGTGCTGAAGTGTTGAATCGCGCTCTCGTAGTCGCGCTCGCGCAGTGCCCGCATGCCCTGGCCGAAATCGCTGCGCGAAGTGCGCAGCACCTGTTCGAGCTCGCTGACCAGAGGATCTTCAGCCGTCGGCTCACGGCGCTTGAATTTGTCCAGGTGTTCGCGCGCAAGGCTCGGTTCGCCCAGATGGCGGTAAGCCTGGGCCAGGGGATAATGGACCTCGCTGGCCGCGGGGTTCAAGGTCAGCGCCTCATTCAGGTGGTCGCGGGCCGCGGCGTAATCGCGCTGCAGCAGCTCGAGCTGCCCCAGGTAGTAGAGCGCGGCGGCGCGCAGCCCCGGTGTAATTGCGGCCCGTTGCAGCGCGGCCCGTGCCTGCGGCAGCCGGTTGGTCTCCAGCCACAGCTGGCCCAGGCGCAGGTCCAGGGCAGGGTAGTCGGGGTCCAGTGCGTGCGCCTGTTGCAGCAGTTCCAGCGCCAGCGTGCTCTGGCCGCGGGTCAGCGCCAGGTAGCCGGCGTAGTAGTGCCAGCGGAACTCGTCCGGCTGCAGCTGGCGCGCGTTGTCCCAGCACAGCGCCGCCGCGGCATCGATGCGGAACAACTGATACAGCGCGGCCAGGCTGGCGTAGCCTTCGGCAAGTTCCGCGTTGTCGACCGGATCCGCTCCAAGCCGCGCGGCCAGTCGCGCGCGGGTCCGGGTTATGCCGTCCTGGCCAACGCTTTCCACCCCCGAGATATCGGCTTCCGGCACTGCCTGCAGGCGCTGCTGCCAGGGCACCGGCAGCTCGGACAGGGCGTCGGCCGGCAGGGCAGCCGGCACCGCCAGCAGCACCAGGCCGGCCAGGCAGGATGCCGTTATCGGTGCGAGCCTCGGGTAGCGGTGCCCGGGCATCACGGCGTGGCCCCAGGCTGAGTGACGATCAGAGTGGTGTCGACCGCCGCCGGCGCCAGCGACTGGTGCGTGCCGTCCGGCCAGGTGATCTCCAGCGCATCGACTGCGGTGTGCGTGCCCAGCCCGAAGGTCACGGGCAGCTCGACCTGCGACAGGTAGGAGCGGGTCGGTACCAGGTCCCGGTGCTGGGTGATGCCGCCTGCGGTCAAAGTCAGCCGCGCGCCGATGGCAGCCCGGTTTGCGCCCGCGCCCACCAGCCGGACACGCAGCCAGTGGTGTCCCAGCTGCTGGTCGTTGCGGTACAGGGCGGCGCGGCGGCCGTTCTGGGTGATCAGCACATCGAGGTCGCCGTCCGCGTCGATGTCGGCGTAAGCGGCGGCGCGCCCCACCAGTGGCCGCGCCAGATCGCCGGACTCGCTGACCAGCAGGAACGACGCCGGGCAGTCGGCGCCGCAGTTCCAGAACAGTTGTGGTGGCTGCGCATACTGCTGGCTGGCCTGCACTTTGTTGATTTCGTGTTCCAGGTGACCGTTGGCTTGCAGCAGATCGAGGCGACCGTCGAGATCATAGTCGAAAAACAGCACACCGAAGGTCAGCGCCAGCCGCGAGGCCGGGCCCAGACCGTCCAGCACGGCCTCGTCGGCAAACGGTGGTCCGCCATCGGTGCTGACAAACAGGGAACTCATCTCGTTGGCGAAGTTGCCGATGGCGATACCCAGTTCGGCGTCGTTGCGGTAGTGCGCTGCGTCGATGCCCATCGCGCCGGTGGCCTTGCCGTTGCGATCGAAAGCCAGGCCCTCGAAGGCACCGACCTCCTCGAAGCGGCCGTTGCCCAGATTGTGGAACAGGAAATTGCGCGCGGTATCGTTGGCGATGACGAGGTCCAGCCAGCCGTCGCGGTCGTAGTCTACCGGCACCACGCCCAGTCCCTTGCCGACCGGCAGGGCGGACACCGGGTCGTGGATCTGGATTCCGGCTGCCGCAGAGACATCGCTGAAGCGACCGTCGCCATCATTGCGGTACAGGTAGCTGTCGGTGCCGCGGAAATTGTTCGGCGCTCCATAGGCGCGCCCCAGGCCCGCCAGCCGGAAGTCGATCTCCAGATCGGCTTTGCGGGTCCAGTGCACATAGTTCAGCACGAACAGATCCAGATCGCCGTCGCGATCATAGTCGAGAAAAGCCGCGCCGGTGCTCCAGATATTGTCCCGGCCGCCGACCCCGGCGCTGTCTGTGACATCGCGAAAACGGCCCTGTTCGTTACGCAACAGATGGTTTTTCTTGAGCGATGACAGAAACAGGTCCTGCCAGCCGTCGCCGTCGAAGTCGCCGACCGCTACACCCATACCATAGGTTTCGAGGGCCAGTCCCGACGCCGCGCTGACGTTCTCGAAACGCCCGTTGCCATCGTTGCGGTACAACGCCTGCGTCGGAGTGCTGTCGCCGGGATGGTCCGGCCAGTGGCGGAAGTTGACCAGAAACAGGTCCTGGTCGCCGTCGTTGTCGTAATCGAAAAACGCGGCACCGCTGCCGATGGTCTCGGGCATCAGGCGTTCACCATAAGCGCCGTTGACATGCACGAAGTCGATGCCGGCAGCGTCGGTGATGTCGGTGAAGCGCACCGCCGGCGGTTGATCCGGCGGCGTTGCCGGCAGCGCGGCGGGCGCCTGCACCCGGGCCTCGGGGACCGGCGTGCTGTCCTGCGGCGTGCGGGTGAGCAGATAGCCAAGCGCCAGGATGGCCGCCAGCAGCACCAGCGTCAGGAACGATCGACGCAGCGCCCGGCGTATGATGGCCTCGCCTTCGCTGCGCACCGTCGGTCTGGACGGTTGTTTCATAACCAGGAAATGCTCCAGCTCATAACAACATGATACAGCCTGTTACACACCCCGTCGCACACGGGGCGAGACTCAGTGGTAAGCATCGTTCCGTGTGATTCCGTGTGTTTCCGTGGCTAATGCGTTCGGTTCGTTTTCGGCCAGCACCGGGCGCTGCAGGTCATAGATCGCGACCGCCTCGGCGGCATGGTTGGCTGCCGGGTTGCGGCTGCGGTGCGCGCTGACGGCGCGCTCGATGGCCTGGTCATCGGGGCGGTACTGGTCGTGCAGTTCGCGATGCTGCTGCGCCAGCGCCGGCTGCTCCAGCTCGGCGTACACCAGCGCCAGGTTGTAGTGGGCGGTGAGGTTCTCGGGGTCGATATCCAGCACCTGTTCCAGGCGCGCCTGTGCCCGCTGCAGCAAGTCGAGCCGCGCCGCGCGCCGCGCGCTGCCGCGCTCCTGGCGGGCGCGTTCGTACAGTGTGCGGCCGAGCTCGTTCAGCATGCGGTAATCGCGGCTGAAGTCGAAGCCGCGCGCACGGGCGGACTGAAAACGGGTGTCGGCGAGAGCTTCCAGCCCGGCAATGGCCGCATCCAGATTGCCCAGCTCGCGATCCACCAGCGCAGCGTACCAGCCCAGGGTCCAGGGCGGCGCCGGCGGATCGAAAGCGGCCGCGCGGCGCAGCGCCGCCGCGGCGTCTTCGAGCCGACCTTCCTTGTAAAACACCCGCGCCAGATTCAGGGGTCCGTCGGGGCGCCCGAGGGCTTCGACCTGTTCGAAGGCCGCCGTTGCCGCGCGCAGCTCGCCCTTGTTGGCGCCCTGGTTGCCTTCGCGCAGCAACGCGATGCCGTAGTCGTTCCAGCGCTCCCATACCGGGATGGCAACGCTCTGCGCGGGCGCGGAGGCGCCGACCGGCAGGGTGATGCGATCACTGGCGAGTGTGGTGATCGGCAGAGTGTTGCGCTGGAACCGCTCGCCCAGCACATGGCGCAGGAAGCGGGTGTCGAACTTGCGGTATTGCAGCTTCACTTCAATGGTGAGCGGTTCGCTGGCATCGGGCGGCACGCTGAAAGCGTAGTGGACCACAGCTGCGGCACCGGGCGGGATCTGGTGGTTATAGAGCGCCACGAAGATATCCTGGGCATTGCGACGGTCGATGCGGTTGCCGTCGCGGTCCAGCACATAGGCGTTCAGATAGTACGCCCAGGGATCGGCGTCTCCCTCGGCGTCGAGCGCACCGGAGCGTCCGATGACGCGCTCGCCGCTCCACACCGTCACATCCAGCCATAGCTCGTTGGAATCCGAGGTGCCCTGGGTCAGCTCGTGGCCGACGCCCAGGGTGCGTACCACGGTTTCCAGCAGATAGCGTTCGCCGGGTTGCAGCGTCGGCAGCTGCGGGCGCAGCGGGGCGTTCAGTTCGCCGTCCACCCGACCGTCAGCGCGCAGACCGAAGATGTCCACCCGCGCCGCCTTGCCCAGCATGTCGCGGCGTGCCGCGTTGTGCTCGGTGGCCTGCCCGATCATCACCGGCACCGCGGTGTTGGCGGCCGCGAAGCGGTGATCGTGCACCGCAGGCCGGCCGCTGCCGGTGAAATCACGCGCGGCCGGATCCTCGGAGGCAACCGCCGGCATATGGCACTCGGCACAGTTCTGTTTTGCCTGCCGCGGATAGTAGAAGCTGTCCACGCGGTGTCCCGATACGCCGCTCAACAGGAAGCTGTCGTAATGGTTCTGGCCGCGCAGCCAGCGGTAACGGTTGAGCGCGTAGGGCAGGTGCACCTTGTGGCAGCTGGAGCAGAACTGCGCGCTTTTGTGTAGCGGTTTTAACAGCGTCTGCTTGTGAAACCCGGGTTTGGCCTTGATCAGCTGGCGGTTGATGGCGCGCAGCACCGGTTGCTCGCTGAAGGCGAACGGGTAGCGCGGTGGATCGGTGAGGGTGTAGTCGGCGTTGCCGCGCGGGCTGTTGATCTGACTGATGGCGTGGCATGTCATGCAGGTGATACCGGCCATGGCGTCGGGGTCGCTGTCAGGGTCATAAGCGGGGTCGCCGAAGCGGCCGCTCATCAGCGGCACGGGATCATGACAGCCGGCGCAGAACTGCGCGGCCTGCACGTCGCCGTCGCGTTCCAGCAGCACCCGCCGCGCCTCATCGACACTGAAGCGGTAGGCGGGGTTATTGAAGGAACTCAGACGGTGCATACTGGCTGCGGTCTGCTCCAGAATGTCAGCGTGGCACTCGCCGCACACCGCGTCGGTGCTGAGATGCTCGGGGGGAATGCGCTGCCCGGCCGTGCTCTGCACCAGGGCCGGCAGGAACGGCCGCTCGAGTTCGGGCGGCTCCGGCTGACCCCACAGGTGCAGGGTCACAGCCGCAGCGCTGAACACCACCGCGGTAGCTGTCCAGAAGCCACCACTGCGCCAGTGCAGCTGCGGTCCGGCAAGCCGATGCAGCACAAACAGCCAGACCACCGCCAGTGGTGTGATGACGTGCAGCCAGTAGGCGATGGAGCGGACCAGGGGGTCGTTGACCTCGAAGAACCCGAAGCGGGTCAGCAGCACGCCCGAGGCGAGCAGCAGGGTGGCACAACTGTATAGCGCCAGCCCGGCGCCGACGGCGTAGCGATTGTGGCGCCGCCAGCGCCACGCCCGGCGCAGGTGCAGGGCCCCGAACAGCAGCCCCGGCACGATCAGCAGCAGGCCAAGGCCGAGATGGGCCAGGAACATGACCAGGTAAAAATAGTTCTGATAGGTCTGGCCGCCGACTTGCTCGGCGACAGTGAGGCTCACCAGATAGAGCGAATTGATGGCCAGCAGTCCGAACAGCAGCAATACCAGGCTCAGCAGGCGGCGCAGCCCGGGAGTCAGTACCGCCCGGGCCGGGTTGGACCGTTGCTTAGAAACCGGTGGAGAGGACATTGCGTTGCTGCTACTTTCAGTAATTGTTTGGCTCCCCTGACATTAATTCTAGTCACCTGGGCGGCGAGGATGAAACCGGATGGGTGGATTTTTTTGCTCCAGTAAAACAGCGCAGGAAAGCGTCGTAAAGTCATGGAGTTGTAGAAGGGATCGGACCGCCATCGGTCCGGGCTGCGGCTTACTGTCAGCGGGGTCTGCGTTTGGCGGCGGAAACCGCTATAGTGACGCCGGGGAATGGAAGCACAGGGCGGGAAAGGCGGCTCCGATCGGGTTTGCCGCGGCCGCCGAGCATGGGAAACACCGATGTGGAACAAGCTGACAGGTTTCGCCAGGCGCAATAAGGCCGAGGGGTCGGAGTCCCGATTGCGGGAGACGCGGCCCGGCAACACCACCATCGCTATCGAAACGGCGCGTGAGGTTCTGACGGCGCGGCGCCTGGAGCGCACCTTCTGCGCAGAGCTGCTGGGGGTGAGCTCGTTCATCAACAGCGTCAATCCGCTGGAACGTAAAGTGATGAAACGGGTGGACCGCCTGTCGGGCAAGGGTGCTGATATTGCTGCCCTGGTGCCGCGCGTCCCGACGACGATTCCCGGGCTGATGCAATCATTCAGCGATGCAACCCGCTCCGGTGATCAGCTGGCAGCAGAGATCAGCCGCGATGCGGTGCTGCTCGGCAATGTGCTGCGTTTTGCCAACAGCCCCTTTTACGCAAGCCGCGAGCCCATTACCGATATCGAACATGCCCTGGCCCTGTTGGGTCGTGATGGATTGCGCGCTTTGACCGCCAGGGCGGTATTCAGACCGCTGCTGAAGGGTCACACCGATCATTTCAGTAAACTCGCCGGGCCACCCCTGTGGCAACAGGCGGAACACTGTGCCATGGCCTGCGAATACCTCGCCAGGCGCAACGGAATGCCCGTATTCGATGCCTTTGCTGCCGGACTGATCCACAAGGCCGGTTACCGGGTTGTGGCCCGCGTACTTGGCGAGGAGTATCAGGGCGGAGATGCGCCCCGGTCCGCCGTATTCAGGGACTGGCTCATCGAACGGATGCCGGCCCTGTCATGGCGGGTCGCCAGGGAGTGGGGTCTGCCGGTTACCGTGACGGAGAGCCTCAAGGGTCTGGGGCAGGTGGAGAACGGGTCTGCGTTTCCACGCCTGACCGGCATCGTGTTTGCCGCCGCGCGGCTCAGCGAGCTGTTTGTGCTGTCCAGGACCGGGCGTATCAAGGGCGGGATAAAGCGTTTCAGCTGCCGCATCAATGGCAATCTGGCCGACTGCTGTGGCGCCTGTTACGCCGAGATGTCGAAGCTGAACGAACCGGCTTGAGTGACGTAAGGAACTTCTGATTAATTCGCTTCTCGTCATCCCGGCGCATGCCGGGATGACGGATTAATCAGAGGTTCCCTAAAGGCGCTTTAAACGGTAACTCTCGGTGATCCCCGGTCAGTAAACAAGACCCCGGCAGCTGCCGGGGCCTGTGTCGGTGGCGGCGACAACCACAGTGCGCAAAAAACTATGCGTCAGAACGAAAACGGTGGTTTATCCGGACTATGCTCGCTAGTGACGCTGACCTAATCGGAGTCGATCCCCAGCTTCTTGAGTTTCCGCCACAACGAGACGCGGTCGATGCCGAGAATCTTGGCGGCCTGAGTGCGGTTTCCTTCCGCCAGTTTCAACGCGTGCAGTATGTGTTCGGTTTCCTGCTCCTTGAGCGTCGTCGCTGTCGCCGCCATCTCCGGCTTGAACACGCGCACGCTCAGCGAGCCCAGATTCTGCGGCAGGTGTTGGATGTCCAGCGTGTTGCTCTGGGTCAGCGCTACGCCCCGTTCGATGAAATTGGACAGTTCGCGCACGTTGCCCGGGTAGTCATAGTCAACCAGGCGCTGCATCGCCGCGGTACTGATCTCCTGGACATCGCGGTGCATCATGGTGGAGAACTTGCGCAGGAAATAGTAGGCCAGCAGCGGAATATCATCG
>CBDTYI010000095.1:0-8954 GCA_965364565.1 uncultured Gammaproteobacteria bacterium
GGTCGATTTCCATTTCCAGCAGTTCGCGCGAACGTTTCACGAGTACCCCTTCTGCCTCCAGGGGCGCAATGAGCTGCAGGATGCCGCCGACGTCATCGATGCTGGCGGTACGCAGGCCTTCGTAGCTCTCGGCACTGATAAGAGTGCCGATGCCGTCCCGGGTGAACAGCTCTGTGAGCAGACCGCCGTCGGCGCAGCGGTCGATCAGGTGGGTGCGCTTGACGCCACGCCGACAGCTCTCCACCGCATTGCCAAGGTGGCGGATCCAAGCGTCGCTCAGTCTGCGGCGCGAGCGCAACAGCTGTTCGGCCTCGAGCAGCGACAGCTGCCGCAGCAGGCGCCGCTTGCTGTCGCGCAGGCCGGCGTCGTCCACCAGCAGGATCAGCTTTTCTGCGTGCAGGGCCACCGCTGCGGCGGTTGCCACCTCTTCTGCACTCAGGTTGAAGACCTCGCCGGTCGGCGAATAGCCCAGCGGTGAAAGCAATACCACCCGGCCCGCATCCAGCTGCTGGTGAATGCCGGCGGCGTCAAGGCGGCGCACTTCCCCGGTATGGCAATAGTCGACACCATCGCGGACGCCCAGTGGTCTGGCGATCACGAAATTCCCGGTGGCAACGCCGATGCGTGCGCCGGCGGTCGGTGTGTTGACCAGGCTCATGGAAAGCTTCGCCTCGATCTCCACCCGCAGGCTGCCCACAGCGTCCTTGACCGCCGCCAGCGCCGCATCGTCCGTCACCCTGAGTCCATTCACGTATTGAATTTCCGCCTGCCTCTGCTTAAGGCGCTGTTCGATCTGGGGGCGCGCCCCGTGTACCAGCACCAGGCGGATACCCAGCGTATGGATGAGTGCAATGTCGTGAACCAGCTGGTCGAACTGTTCATCGACACTTTCACCACCGAAACTGATGACGAAGGTCGCTCCCCGGTGCGCCTGGATGTACGGCGCCGCCTGGCGGATGCTGCTGACAAAGGCGTTTTGTTGTTGTTTTTGTTGGGCAGACATGGTGCTTAGAGTAACTTTTTCAGCAACGGCAAAACAACTGTTCCGGGGCTTGCGTGAAACCGGCTAGCTTGCGGGGGTCACGCAAAAGCGCTGGATGAGATTGCGCAGCAATTCCAGCATCGGAGGGATACGCGCCTCTGCCAGGTACTCATCGGGCTGGTGCGCCTGGTCGATGTCCCCGGGCCCCAGTACCACGGTACTGATACCCATCCGGGTGAAATAGGGGCCCTCGGTACCAAACGCGACCGCGCCGGCCTGGTGCCCTGTCAACGTTTCGGTCGCGCGCACGATCTCCGAGTCGGCCGGCGTCTCCATCGCCGGGGTCCCCTCGAACAGGGGGCGGCAGCTGAGTTCCAGGCCGCTGTCGCGCATTACCGCTTGCAGACGCGCCTCCATGGTTGCGCGCAGAGCCTGCAGATCCATGCCAGGTGTCGGGCGCAGGTCGATGTGTAATTCGCAGTCGGCGCAAATCCGGTTCGGATTGTCCCCGCCGTGGATATGCCCCAGGTTCAGGGTGGGATAGGGCACGGCGAACAGGGGGTTAAGGTTTTGGGCCTGCAGCTCCGCGCGCCAGCGCAGCAGTTCTCCCAGCACCCGGTGCATGCCTTCCAGTGCGCTGTTGCCGAGCGCCGGATCGCTGGAGTGGCCGGAGCGCCCGCGCAGGTGAATCGCCTCCATGAGGATGCCTTTGTGCATGCGCACCGGGCGCATGCCGGTGGGCTCGCCAATGACGGCGTAACGGGCCTGTGGGCGCTGCGCATCCACCAGGGCCTTGGCACCCGACATGGAGCTTTCTTCGTCAGCCGTGGCAACGATAATGAGCGGCTGTTTAAGCTGGGAGGCCGTGAAGCCGCTTGCCGCTTCCACCGCCAGAGCCAGAAACGCCTTCATATCGGAGGTGCCGAGACCGTACATACGACCGTCTGCGCATGTCAGCCGGAATGGGTCGTGTTTCCAGCGTCCCTGGTCAAAGGGCACGGTATCGGTGTGCCCGGCCAGTACCAGGCCGCCCGGGCCGGCGCCGAGCGTAGCGATGAGGTTGGCCTTCCCGGGCTGGCCGGCGATCGGCAGGAGCTCGGCCCGAAAGCCGAGCGCCGACAGCCAGCCGGCCAGTAGCTCGACCACGCCGCGGTTGCCCTGATCGAAGTCCGGATTGACGCTGCTGATCGAGGGGGCCGCAATCAGCGCCGCGATCATGTCCAGGAGTCTGGGTGTGTTGCGCATTCCCGCTAGCCTACCGGTAACAGCGACACCGGGAAAGAATGCGTGCGCAAAAAGAATGCCCCTGCGATAAAGCGGAGTACATCAAGCGTCGCGACCGATAGTCTGCAGACCGTACTGCTTCAGCTTGCGGTACAAGGTGCGTTCGCTGATGCCCAGAATCTCGGCGACCGTGGCGCGTCTGCCGCGGTGTTCGGCGAGCAGTTCCGCGATGTAACGGGACTCGAGGCTTTTCATCGACGGCTCATCGCCGCGTCGGCCGGCAGCTGCCAGCAGCGGGTCGGGGCGCAGCGGCCGCGCGTCGTCGTCGATGTGAATCTCCCGTGCGGTGATGATGCCATTGGTGCTCAGCGTGGCCGCGCGTTGCAGGATATTGCGCAGCTCACGAACATTGCCGGGGTAATCGTAGCCGAGCAGCAGCTCGCTGGCGTCGGCGCTCAGGCGGTGGCTGGGTTCGTCGCGTGAACCTATGCGCTGGAGCAGCGCCGCGGCGAGCTCGGGTATATCCTCGCGGCGCTCCCTCAGCGGCGGTATCTCGCACACGATGGTGGCGATTCGGTAGTAGAGGTCGGCGCGGAATTGTTTGTCGGCCACCAGCTGGCGAAGGTTCCTGCCGGTGGCGCAGATGATGCGCACATCGGCGGAGAGCATTTCGCGCCCGCCGACGCGCCGGAACTGTCCGGTGTCCATGGCACGCAGCAATCGGCCCTGCAGGGCGTAGGGAAGGTCGCCAATCTCGTTGAAGAACAGGGTGCCGCCGTCGGTCTGTTCGAACAGTCCGTAGCGCCGGCCTATGCAGCCGGTAAACGCGCCGCGTTCGTGGCCGAACAACTCGCTCTCGAATACCGTCTCGGCGATTGCACTGCAGTCCACTATAGTGAAGGCGCGTCCATTACGCTGCGAACGTCGGTGGATGTATTCGGCCGCCAGGTCCTTGCCCACCCCGCTTTCCCCACTCACGATCACCGGGAGATCGGTTTCTGCGGCACGCGACAGGGCCTCCATGAAGCTCAGGAAGGCGCTGGACCGGCCGATCAGGCGCTGCTGTTCGCAGTCCAGGTCGTCGCCATGAGCCAGCGGGAACATGGCTTCACCGAGGTACATCTTGCCGGCGGGCCCGAAAATCGGCGAACCCTTGATACGCACGTGCTCCGGTTGCGCGCGAGGATCGTAGTGGACATGCAACACCTGGTATGGCTGGCGGGTGGCAAATACCTGCTTGTGGGGGCAGTCCTCACCGTTCACATGACAGGGGACATCCGAGCGATGCGAGACCTGATAGCACTTGCGGCCCAGCACCGCTTTGGTGTCGATGCCATAGGCGAGCTGGTAGGCCTGGTTGGCGGCGACGATATTGTAGTCATTGTCGATGAGGACAAAGGGGTTGTCCTGGGCATCGATAAGCGACTGGACCTCAAGGGAGAATTTCCTGCTCATGCACGCTCCCGGCTGTGTTGGCGAGGGTGTCAATTTGGCAGAACGCCTGAGCCGATTGTAGCCCAGTCCGGCCGCGATCGCCGGTTGCGTCGAAAACTTCTGGCTCCAATTGCAGGTTACGGAAGGTCGCAACCGGGCGGCTCGCGTCGAGCTGCCAACCTGCCAGGGCCGCAACGGGACCAACCCCGGCTGCCGGTGCAGTGCATGTCCTCCGGCTCCCGCCGCCGGCGCCGCGTGTCAGTCGGTGATTTTCATCAGGTTACTGCGCAGGCGGCTGCACAGTGACGCGGAAAGGTCCTGTACCGGGCTGATCCTGTCCAGCACCGCAAGGATCAGCTGGTTTCTGTTGCTGGCCCCGAATTTTCTGAACAGCCTGGCCAGGTGCATCTTGACGCCCTGATGGGAGAGGTGGACTTCGGCGGCGATCTGCTTGATGGCGTAACCCCTGATAACCTGACAGAGAATCTCTTTTTCGCGCCGGGTCAGTTGCTCGCACATGCTGTCAATATTGCTGCCGAGCTTCGCCTCCAGCTCTCCAGCGTCGGGCCCGGCGGCGGAAACGCAGGTGCGGACCACGCGATGCTCCAGCCAGGCGTTGCCCGCCATGATCTGCGCCACGGCGCGCTGGATGTCGGCCGGCGCGGCCGGCGTGTTGAGGTAGCCGTGCACGCCGGCGCGCACCAGCCGCCGGAGGTACTCGTCGTGCATGTCGGAGCCGAATACCAGCACGCGTGTCTGCGGTTGCTGCTGCAGCAGCTTCGCGAGAGGGCTTTCCAGTGGCTGCTCGATGAGCTCGTTGTGGATCAGCAGCAGGTCAGTGGTGGCCAACAGGAACCCGTCGGAATCGCTAAGCGGCGGCTGCAGCAATTCGACCGTGTGCGTTTCGTCGCCGGCCTGGAGTGCGCTGGCCAGAGCGCGGCTGGTCTCCGTGTGCTGTGCGGCGATGGTAATGCGCCATGATTGCTGCCGTCGTTCCGGCTCAGGGCAGGTGATTTCGCCTGGCGCGTAACGGGGGCGGCCGATGGCGCCCAGAGTAGGGGTCGTCGCTGTCATTACATACTCCTCAATCACCCATGTGGCTGACAGATTGTTGCAACCCGCTGTTGCAGGCGCCCGATGTTCCGGATCCGGAGTCGGTGCGGCGGCATCGCCAGCCTGTCCCGTGCGGCCACGCGGGCGTGAGGCGGTTGCGAACGCAGGCCGCAATCAGCAGGCGCGGGCCGATGTCAGTGGCTTATTGTTGGACTGACTCGCAGCGCATCTGAGCAAGTTGCGGGCCAAGCGAATAAAAATAATGTATTACAGATGCTTGCAGCCTGCGATAGCCGAATGTCCAGTGGAACCCAGGCTGGGTCGACAGAGTGATAGATATGCTGACAAATAGGCCCCCATTGCGGCGCCGCCGGCGCCGGGGGTTATTCCTGATCGCCAGGCGGTTTCCGTGTCATAAGCGTAATCTATTAATTATAATATCTATTTTCGTGAGGTCGCGCACCAGGCGGGCGTCATGAGATTCGACATCACGAGCATTTTGTCTGCCACATTGTCATGCCAAGATGGCGGTGAGACCGGTATTCGCGCTCCTTCGCGGGGTTTTCGCCGAACTGCAGGCAACCGTTACCGCGGCGCAGTTCTGTCAAGCAACACTTGTACCAGTCGCGTGGCAGCGGCTGTGGCTCAAGGAGCGCCGGCTGCTCGTCGAAACACCAGGCATGATTGCATATTGCAAGGTGTCTCGCGCTCTGCTGAACGGGTTTGGTCTCGGGGTGTTGCTGTTCGCGGCGCCGGCCGTCGCGCACCTGCAGCGCTTCGAGGCGACCTGGGAGGCGTCGCGCTGGGAGGTCGAGGCGACTCACGGGCACTGCGCGCTGGTGCACGATATCCCGCGATTCGGGCAGGCACGCTTTGAGCAACGCGCGGGGCGGCGGCTCGAATTCGCTCTGTATGTGCAGCAACCCCCGGTCCTGGCGCAGCGCGCGCAGCTGCAGACGGTAGCACCTCCCTGGAAGAAACAGTCGTTAGAACAGCGGCTGCTCGGTGATTTCACTCTGGAACCAGGCCGCACACCGCTGCGTGTTCCCCGCCCGCAAGCGCTGCGAATCTATTACGAACTCGAGCAGGGCATGAAGCCCGTTATCGAATTCAGTGACTGGGGTGATGGCGCGGATCAGGTCCAGGTGGCATTCATGCCAGTGCGTTTCCGTGCCGCGTTGCCGCGCTTCCTGGAGTGCACCGCCGGTCTGTTGTACCTGGACTTCGAGCCGCTGAGTGAAACAACCGTCTATTTCGCCACCGACAGTGACCGCCTGAGCCGGGCCGCGCAACGGGTCCTGGAACAGGTCGCGCGCGATGTGCGTGGCAATGGAGAGCGGCGCATCGTGCTGGGAGGGCACGCCGACGCACGTGGCGGGCCGGATTACAACCTGGAACTGTCGCAGCGTCGTGCCGCTATGGTCGCGCGCTATCTCCGCTCGCGCGGCGTGGCGCGCACGGCGATCGAATCGCGCTACTTCGGCGAGAATCAGCCGCAGGATCCGGCCAATACCACCGAAGCCTGGGCCCGCAACCGGCGCGTCACTGTCTGGCTGGCTGAGAAATAGGTTCCTGGGGCTTGTTATTAACGCTACGCCGGCGGCATAGCGTTGACAGACCCTAGTCCTTTGCAGGCCGTTTGGCCAGTTTTCTCTGCAGGGTGCGGCGGTGCATGCGCAGTTTGCGCGCTGCAGCCGAGATATTGTTGTCGCATTCCGCCAGCACTTTTTGCAGGTGTTCCCATTCCAGACGTCGGACGGTGAGCGGTGCATCCGCCAGGGGTGTGCGAGGATCACCCTGGTCCTTGTGCAGGGAAGCCAGTATTTCATCCGCGTCGGCCGGCTTGGCCAGATAGTGAACGGCGCCTAGTTTGATGGCTTCCACCGCCGTGGCGATGCTCGCATAGCCGGTAAGAATGACGATGCGTGTATTCTCGTCCATGGCGTGCAGGCGCTCGGCCAGCACCAGCCCCGAGTCCCGGCCGATTCTCAGATCTACGACCGCATATTCGGGTTCCAGTTTCTGCGCCTGGCGAAGCCCGTCGTCGAGCGTGTGTGCCGTGACCACCTGATAGCCGCGCTCGCTCAGGGCATCGCTCAGCACGGCGCAGAAAACCTCGTCATCGTCGACGATCAGCAGGGACGGGCGCGGATCTTCAATCTCGGTCATGGCGTCGGTGAAAAATCGGCCAGCGGCAACCTTATGCGGGTACAGGTGCCGCCCGACTCGCGATCAAACAAGGCGATTTCTCCGCCCAGCCTCTGCACGGTGGCGTGGGTCAGAAACAGCCCCAAGCCCATACCGTACTCTTTGTCGCTGGGCTTATGCTTTTCGATGCGCGCCGCAACGCCGGGATGCAGGCCCGGCCCGTTATCGAGGATGTCGAGAGACAACTCGCGTCGATCCCAGCTGGCCTTCAGGGTTACGGTTTGTGTTGCCACATCGGCTGCGTTGTTGAGCAGGTTTATGAGCGCCTGATGCAGGGTGTACTCGTTGATGATTCTGGCCGCTGGTGAACCGGGCCGGAACTCGGTTTCGATCGACGCATTCATGCGTTGCCTGTGCCAGCCTTCGATGACCTGATCGAGAAAATCCTGGACCGGTACCAGGCTGCCGCTCTCGGCGCGTACCTCGCCGGCGGACGCCGATATCACCGATAGCGCACGTTTGCAGCGCTGGATCTGCTCGCGCAGTATGCCGAGTTTGCGCGCTACAGATTCCTCCAGCGCCGCGCGCTGCAGTTCCCCGGTGAGTACCGCCATGGTCGCGAGCGGCGTGCCCAGTTCGTGTGCTGCACCGGTGGCCAGCGTACCGAGCGCCACCAGCTGCTGGTCCCGCAATGCCTGTTCGCGCGCCTCGGCGAGCGCGATGTCGCGCTCTCTCAGGGTGCGTGCCATGCCGGTAACAAACCAGGAAATCAGCGCCGCGCTCAGAACGAAGCCAAACCACATGCCGAACACGTGCTGGGCGAAATTATCGCTATGGTGCAGGTGGTCGCCGCTGTCCAGGGGCAGGAAGAAGAACATCAGCAGCGTATAGCACAGTGTCGTCAACGCCGCCATCAACCAGCTGGCGATGGCCGGGAGTACAGTTGCCGCAATGATCAGCGGGATAAGGAAAAACCAGGCAAACGGATTGGACGCACCGCCGGTAAAGTAGAGCAGTCCGGCAATGGCAAATACGTCAACCGTCAGCTGCAGCAGGAATTCGTGGTCGCGGATGTACGCGCCGCTGCGAACCCGGCGCCAGGTCCACAGGTTGATCAGGCCCAGCGATCCGCTGATTGCCAGCAGCGGCAGCAGCGGGAGGCTGAGGTCGCCGAACCAGTGCGCGGCCGGTAGAGCCAGCAGCACGCCGGCAATGACCAGGCTGCGCAGCACGAAAAGCCGCTTCAGGTTGTGTGTGCTGCTGGCCCGTGTGGGGCCCTGAATTTCCATGCGCCGATTCTAGCAGTTCGTCGTCTGAGGGGGTGCGGCAATTTGCCGCACGCCCAGGTGCCGGCCCTGCGATACATTGGTGCGCGCTGATAGTACCCGATAACAAGACCAAACAGCCGAGCGGAGGATTACCCGAGTGAAGATATCAGTAACGGCAGCGGCGCTCGCCGTTTTCGCTGCCGCTGTGCAAGCCGAACCGCATCACCAGCACGGTTCTCATCAGGGGCATTTGAGTCAGGCTCCGGCCGGCGTGATGGGTGACCACGTGCACCACAGCGGTGACTGGATGTTCTCGTACAGTTACAGGTATATGCACATGGACGGCATGCGCGATGGCAGCGACAGTCTCGGTGACGGCGAGGTGCTTGCCGACTATATGGTGGCCCCGCTGCGTATGGACATGGAAATGCACATGCTGGGCGCCATGTATGCCCTGAATGACAGTTTCACCCTGATGGGGATGCTGCCCTACGTGAAAAAAGACATGGATCACATCACGCGCATGGGTGCCCGGTTTACTACGCGCAGCCAGGGGGTCGGGGACGTCAAACTCAGCGCTCTGTACGCACTGTCCCGGCGGCAGCAACGCAATATCGTGCTCAGTCTCGGTGTCAGCATGCCGAGCGGTGACATCGACGAAAGCGATGCTACGCCGGCGATGACCGATGCCCGATTGCCCTATGCCATGCAGCTGGGTTCCGGAACCTGGGACCTCCTGCCCGGAGTGACTTATACAGGCGGGTTCGGTGGCTGGTCGTGGGGTGGGCAGCTGGCAGCAACGCTGCGTCTCGGTGACAACGACAACGACTATTCCCTGGGTGACC
>CBDTYI010000096.1:0-8934 GCA_965364565.1 uncultured Gammaproteobacteria bacterium
CCGGCAAATCCAGCGTGCTGGTCAAGAAGGAAATGCGCGCGCTGCAGCTGCTGCTCGGAGACGATCGCGACTCCGGCGCGCTCCTCGAGGTCGCACTCACCAGGGCGGCACGCCGGGTGGTGGTCAAACGCCCTCGCCGCGCCGGCTGGTTGTCGGGCGCGCAGCCCACGACCTGCGTCGAGAGCAAGAACACGCGCTACGATATTTACGTCACCCTGAAAGGTTAGCCACATGCCAGACGAGCGCTTCTGGGAAAACAGGACACTGGACGAACTGACCAGAGAGGAATGGGAAGCCCTGTGTGACGGCTGTGGACGCTGCTGCCTGATCAAAATCGAGGACCAGGACAGCGCGGAGCTGTTCTATACGAACGTGGTGTGCCGCTTTCACGACAGCGAACGCGGCCGCTGCAGCCGTTACGAAGCGCGCTCGACGCTGGTGCCGGACTGCATCAAGGTCACGCCCCGGGTGGCGCGCGAGGAGAAGTGGCTGCCGGATACCTGTGCCTACCGCTTGCTGGCCGAGGGCAAAGCCCTGCACGACTGGCACCCGCTGATCAGCGGCGATCCCGACAGCATTCACCGGGCCCGGATTTCGGTACGCGGACGGGTGATTTCCGAGCGTTTTGTGCATCCCGAAGAGCTCCCCGAACACCTGGTTCACTGGTTCGATTGAGGCCTGCTGCAGCAGGCAGGAATCCGTTCTTCCGCCATGCCGTGACGGGTCCGCGCTTGACATGCTTCCTGACACACGATGCGTAACCCGGGAAGATCAACCCGGGCCGAAGCACCCCGAGACGGTCGAACAATTAATTCTGAATGCTGTTCATAATTATGAAGCATTGCTATCACCACTACGGAGTGCCAATTCTATCTGACTGATCTCAAATAAATACCAGGCTTTTCACATAATTGTGAACGTTGTTCATAAATAGTGGAATCCGAGCTACTGACTGGTAGCCGATCGTTCCATCTCAGATTCTGTTATTGACCCAGGCATCCTGACGATCTAAGCTCGGCAATCAACTGAACAGCGTTCAGAATAATACTGAGCATATCATCACGGGATTCGAAGCGGTCAAATGGCTCGGCGCAGCGACCACTCCAGGGAAGAGCTTCGACAGCTGGCGCTGGACGCCGCCCGGTTCATCATTGAAGCACAAGGCCTGGGGGCATTGTCTGCGCGTAAGGTCGCCGGCCGCATCGGCTACACGGTGGGAACCCTGTACCGGGTGTTCGAGCACCTCGATGACCTGATTATGCAGGTCAACGCACGCACGCTGGCCGAACTCAACGCAACGCTGGGCCGTGCTGCCGCCGATTGCCGGGATGCCGAAGGCGGCGTGCGGGCGCTGACACACGCCTATATCGACTTCGCCATACGCCATACGCCGCGCTGGAGCGCGCTATACGAGCACGGCATCGAAGCGGACATCCGTTTGCCGGACGATTACAGGCAGCAGATTGCCGCCATGTACGGGCGGCTCGAAGGTCTGCTGAAGACGGTGGCACCGCAGCGCTCGCCCGCTGACCTGGCGCGGGCGGCGCGGGCCCTGTGGGGCGGCGTACAGGGCCTCTGCATGCTGGCGCTGAGCGATAAACTGGATATCGACCCCATCGAATCGTTACCCGAGGTGGCAGACAGCCTGGTGGGCAACTTTGTCACCGGACTGCGTAGCGCGCCTTAGCGGAGCCGGTATTGGCCGCCAGGCAGCGGCAAGCCCGCCGCACAGCAGGGCGGGGCGGTAAGCGGGGGGGGGGGGGGTGATCCTGGGGACGCTGACACTGGCCGGCGCCCGGTCAGCAATGCCGGCTGAGCAGAAAACGGTCCAGCTGGTTGGCAAATGCCTGGCGGTTTTTCTGACTCAGGGTCGGCGGTCCGCCGGTGTCGACGCCGCTGCTGCGCAGCTCTTCCATGAAATTGCGCAGCGTCAAACGCTGGCGGATATTGTCCTCGCTGTACAGTTCACCTCGCGGGTCGAGCGCCTGGCAACCGTTGGCGATAACGGCCGCGGCGAGCGGGATGTCCGCAGTAATAACCAGGTCTCCGGCCTGTGCCTGATTGACGATGTGGTTGTCCGCAACATCGAACCCCCCCGCGACCTGCACCGAGCGGATATGGCGCGATGGCGGTGTTGTAAGCGGATGGTTCGCCACCAGCGTGAGCTGCACAGCGCAGCGTTGCGCGGCCCGGTACAGGATCTCCTTGATCACTTTCGGGCAGGCATCCGCATCCACCCAGATCTGCACCGGGCTGTCCGCCGCCGGAGTCACGAATCCGCACCCGCAGCTGCACGCGTGCCCGCGCTCAGGGCCGCCTCCATGCGCTCCTCCTGCACCGGGAAGGTCAGGACGGCGTGCAGCGGAAACAGCTGATTGAGCGTCGCTACGTAGGGAAATTCCGCTCTATCCACCATGACAATCACCCGTGCGCGCGGCGCGTATTTCTGCAGACTGGACAGCAACACGTCCAGGTTGGAGATGTTCACACCAGCGTAATTGTTCCCGTAACCGTAAAAGAACTCCGCTACCACGAAATCCGGCTCCCGCCTCTTCAATTGGGCGATCGCCTTGCGGATGGAATTCAGCCTCAGCTCGTGGATGTTCAGGCGCCGGTACAGGGCGGCGAAATTCGGGTGAGCGGACGATTCGATAACCGAGAACAGGGTAATATCCGACATAGGCGTATCAATCAACGCAGTCCGCCTTAGGGCAGGGAAGGGCGGTCATGCGACGATACTCCAGGCAAAGGCCCCGGTCAGGTCGCTGGCGATTTCGACCCGGTCGCCGATGCGCAGCGGGCCGACCCCCGCGGGGGTGCCGGTGAACACCAGGTCACCGGGTTGCAGCGTCCAGATGCGGCTCAGCTCGACCAGTAAGCGGGGCACGGGAAACAGCATGTCGCGGCTGTTGCCCGCCTGTCGCTGCACCCCGTTTACGCTGCAGCGGAAATCGATAGCCCCGAGATCCATGCCGGCGTCATAGGCCACGAACTCGCCGATCGGTGCGCTCTGGTCAAATGCCTTGGCGGCCTCCCATGGCAGGCCCTTCTGCTTGAGCTGCTGCTGCAGGTCCCGGAGCGTCAGGTCCAGCCCCAGCGAAACACCTGCCACATAGGAGAGGGCCTGATCCGGGGCGCCAACCCGGCCGGCACGGCCGATCTTCACGACCAGCTCGACTTCGTGGTGCAGGTCCTGTCCATGGCGCGGGAAATGGATCGGTTCGCCAGCCCTGACCAGGGAGGAGGGCGGCTTCATGAACACGACCGGCGCCGCCGGCAGCGGGTTGGCGAGTTCCGCGGCGTGTTCGACATAGTTCCTGCCGATGCAGAAAATTCGACCGATTGCTGATGCACTATCTGGCGCGGTGGGGACCGTCACGACGACAGCGGCCCCGGTGAGAAAGCGCAGCCAGCGCGCGCCGGCACCGTAAAACCAACTCTGCGACGGAGCCGGCAACGATCTTCGCGCGGTAACCGACAATACACGGATGTCACGGCTGACGGTCGCCCGGGCAGGGGAAAGCGCCGCTCAGCGCATCCAGCGCCAGCTCCACCGCAGGTTGTTCCAGCATCGATTCGTGCTGGGTCGCGTAGCGGGTATAAACGTCCGCCAGGCGCCGCGAACTCACGTCGACCGGCACACAGATGCCGGCGCTCCCGGCGTCACCGCGTCTGGCCTGCAGCAGACGCGCCGCCTCTTCGGCGCCGCTGACAAAACCGGCGCAATAACGTCGCCGCTCGCGGCCGACCCGGGTTATGGCGCTGGAGTTACAGGCGTACAGCAGCTCGCGTGCGCTGAACCGCTGGGGAAACACGACACCCGCATCAGCCGGCGGCTCCTCGCCACGCGCAACCGCTGGCGCCAGCAGACATAGCAACACCAGTGATAATCTGCGTTTCATGGGTTGCTCGCCTGGGGGCATGATACCCGCGTGCTACGCCTGTCTGCCGCCCCTGGCTCAGGACACGGGCAGATCAGGATCGGTGTAATCCCACGGTTGACGGCTGGCACTCCACACCACCTTCTCGGGTTTGAACAGCGCCGGGTTGTCCAGACTGGCGGCGGTAAACAGCATGATATCGGGATGGCCCGAGCTCTTTCCCACCACCGGACTGCCGCACAGCGGACAGAAACCGCGGCTGACAGTATTTCCATCGTCGGCAGTCTGCTCGAAGAAACGCAACTCTCCGCTGATCGCCACGCTGTCGACCGGAACCACAAACAGGGACGCGTGCCCGGTGCCCGTCGCCTGTTGACACTGGCGGCACTGACAGTGGAACGAAAACCGCGGGGCTGCACCGGCCCGATAGCGCACCGCCCCGCACGAACAACCACCGGTGTATTCTGTGGCCTGCATAAGCCTGACTCCGTACTGCGCTCCCTGACCAGGCGGCGGCGCGCCCGCAACCGGCCCTGGGTCACTGTTAGCTCACGCCTATTTGACGGCCACCGCGGTCCCGCTGACACTGACCATCAGCATACCGCCCTGGGCGCCGACCGTCTCATAATCGATATCAATTCCCACTATAGCATTGGCACCCAGATCCGCCGCTTTCTGGGACATCTCCTGGAAAGCGATTTCACGCGCCTTCTGCAGCTCCTGCTCATACGCCGCGGAACGCCCGCCGACGATATCGCGGATGCCGGCAAAGAAATCCTTGAATATGTTAGCGCCCAGAATCGCTTCGCCCGTTACGACACCATGGTAGCGGGTGATGGTTTTTCCCTCCAGTGTCGGGGTGGTGGAATGAATCATGTCTGCTCCTCACTGCCAACAGCATAGTGGTTCAGGGATGGTGTAACAGCGCCGGGTGCAGGGTGAGGCCCTCGCTCACGGCGGTTCAGGATGCATTCATCAGCTTGGCGCTGACCAAAGCGACTTCCACAGCCTCCTGGTCGATGATCTCCGGAATCAGGGCATAGGCGGCGAGCAGGCTTTGCGGGCGCCTGCAGGCCGCCTTCTCAAGGCGCTCCCGGGTCTGGCGACTGAGATTCTGGTGCGCAAGCAGCAGCGCCGCGTACCAGTTGTGGTAGTCCTCCACCAGTCCGCGCTGCACCTCATCATCCCATTCGGTACTGATCAGCAGCTCCGGGAAGTCATCGCTCGACAGGGTTCGTCCGACTTCGTCAGCTTCGATGCGCAAACCCTGGCGGCCGATGCCGCTGCCGTCTGCATTGCGCTCGAACCACTGCGCCGCGGGCAGCGGTCGCGAAGCCACGTTGACCTGCCGCTCCAGCTGGTCGCGGTGCGGTGTCGGCCAGCCGCGCTGCGGCTGGCGCTGTTCCCGCTGCTGCAGGGTCGGCGACACGAATTCGGTGTCGGTCATCAGGAACGGGCGCCAGTGCGGGTCGCTGACTTCTTCCATCTCGCGCGCCTTGTAACGCGTTCTTAGCAAGGCGAGCGGCCTGCGAGTGTGTTTGTCGAGCAGCCACAACTCGTAACGGTCACGAATGGGAAAGGGCACCGGCGGGCGGTTCTGCAGTGCCTCGACCAGCTTATCCGCATTGACAATGCGCACCTGATCAACGTCTGCGTCGCTGACCTGGGTCACGCCCCAGCGAAAATGCCCGGACGCAGTTTGCTGGCGCACCCGCCAGGTCTGGCCATTGCTCGAATAAGCGCAGGCATCACCGACATCGATCACCTGGATAACGCCCAGGTAGGGGCCGAGCCGCCTGACGCCGTAATAGGGATTCATGTCGTGCCGCGCAGCCTCTCCAGCTGGTGGTTCAGCTGCGCGATCAGGCCCTCGGCAATATCGCGGTCGATATCGTTGAGTGCATCGTAGAGAAATTCCAGCTCGTCGAGGGCCTCGTGCAACTCGGCCTCGCTGGCAGTATCGATGTTCTTGATGATGTCGTAAATCCAGGGATTCATTGACACGCTGAGCCCGCCGCGATCCTGACGTCGGCTCAGTATAGCGGCATTCCGCCGCACGCGGGAACCGGGTGAAAACGGCCTCGACAAGCACCGGTCGCGAGCGTTCCCTGATTGACGCCGGGGGCGGCGCAGCACCGCCCCGGCTTCGGCAGAGCCTGCCTTACTTGGCGACGCCCGCCGCCTGAATGATTTTCTTGTTGGCCGCGGCCTGCAGGTTGGCAATCTTGGGTTTGCTGCCACCCAGGTAGTCGACCAGGCTGACGGTGGGAACTTTCTCTTTGTCGACAAGAGCATACATAGTGCATTTTTCGCATGCGCGCAACATCGGCTGAGCCCCGGCGGGCGCCTTTCCGGCGGGCCGCTTGCGCAGGTTGGTGCAGTTTTCGGTACGCATGTAAGCCTGCTGGGGAATGCAATAGAACATCAGATCCTTACTCACCGATGGCTCCTTTGGCTGGTTTTGCACGGGGTAGATAAGCTTCGAAGTGTACCATTTTCGCGACACTGCTTCCATATTTCCCTGTTTTCAAATGGTTATGTTGCTATAGGAGAAGCAACGCGAAGCGCTCGGCGCAGCTGTGCTCATGCTCCGGCCAGGCCCGGTGTTGCATCACAAAGTCATCAACTTTTCAGGCACCTGGGAGCTGCCAGCAGGTTAAAGAGTGGCGCCTGCCGGCCGATCAGGAGGAGCGCCACGGCACGCAAACAAGGCCCACGTTCAGGAACCCGCATACGGGCCTCACTCCGCTTCGGCACTGGCAGGAATTAGACTGGAGTTAAAGGACTAATGAAGATCAACACCCCGGTAACCGACACCGAAATCGATTTCTCCGAAGATTGCAATATCCTCTCCACCACCAACCTGAAGGGAACGATCACCTACTGCAACGATGATTTCATCGAGGTGAGCGGGTTCACAAGCGACGAACTGATCGGGCACAACCACAACCTGGTACGCCATCCCGACATGCCGCCGGCCGCCTTTGCCGACCTGTGGCGCAATCTGAAACGTGGCATGCCCTGGATGGGAATCGTCAAGAACCGCTGCAAGGACGGCAGCTACTACTGGGTGGATGCTTACGTCGCTCCCATCAGAGAGAACGGCGAATCGACGGAGTATCAGTCCGTGCGCACCAAACCCGAGCGCAGCATCGTGCGGCGTGCCGAAGCGGTTTACCGTGATCTGATGCAGAATCGGAAACCGCGCGCCCTGCGCCTGCCGCGCCTAAGCATCCGCAACAAGCTGATCGCCGGCTTCTCTGCCGCCACCCTGCCACCGGTCGGCGCGCTGTTAGCCGGATTTGCCCCGGGCGGCCTCGCCACCGGCGTGATCGCGGGTCTGAGTTTCGCTGCCGCCGCCTTGACCACCTGGATGGTGTCCCGCCGGGTAGCCGCGGGTGCACGCATCGCACGCGAGGTGGTGGACGACCCCTTGATGCAGTTGATCTACACCGGTTCCACGGACGAAGTGGGCGCCATGGCGCTGGCCATCAAGATGCAGGCGTCCGAGCTGCGCGCCGTGGTCGGCCGCGTCAGCGACTCGGGCCTGCAGCTCAAGAGCTCGGCAGAATCGCTGGCCGGCACCATCGAGCAGACCAATATCCGGGTGCACGAACAGCAGTCCCAGACCGACCAGGTGGCGACCGCAATGCACGAGATGTCGGCCACCGTGCAGGAGGTGGCGCGCAACGCCGCCTATGCAGCGGACGGCACAGCACAGGCACAGCAGTCCACCACCGAAGGGCGCCAGGTCGTGAATGACACCATCGCCTCCATCCGGCAGGTAGCCACGGGAGTGCAGGAGGCCGCGCAGGTGATCAATCAGCTCAACAGCAACGCCGCCGACATCGGCACAGTCGTCGACGTCATTCGCGGCATCTCGGAGCAAACCAATCTGCTGGCGCTCAACGCCGCCATCGAGGCGGCCCGCGCCGGTGAATCCGGACGCGGTTTCGCGGTAGTGGCCGACGAGGTGCGCACCCTGGCGCAACGCACCCAGCAGTCCACCCAGGAAATCCAGGGCATGGTCGAGAGGCTGCAATCAGGTGCCGGCCAGGCGGTCGAGGCGATGGAGCAGGGCAGGGAGAAAACCGAAGTCAGCGTGCAGAAGGCCACGGCAGCCGGCAGGGCGCTGGAAGATATCGCCAAACAGATCGCCCGGATCAGCGACATGAGCACCCAGATCGCCACCGCCGCGGAGCAGCAGAGCGCGGTCGCCGAGGAGATCAACAGCAACGTGGTGCGGATCAGCGAACTGGGCCAGAGCACCGCAGAGGACGCTTACCGGAATGGCGAGACCAGCCAGCGGCTGATCCATGCGGCCCGCCGCCAGCAGCAACTGGTCGAGCAGTTCCAGCGCCGTCCCTGAGCGGGCCGGGCGCAGCCGGCCCTGCCGGAACCAGAGCAGGGACGCTATTCGACGGTGACCGATTTGGCCAGGTTGCGCGGTTGATCCACATCGGTGCCCTTGAGGACCGCGACGTGGTAGGCCAGCAGCTGCAGCGGAACCGTGAACACGATGGGTGCGACACAGTCATCGGTGGGCGCCACCGGCAATACGATGCTGGTAGCGTCCGTGGCCATACCGGCGTGCTGGTCCGCGAACACCAGCATTTCTCCGCCACGCGCACTCACTTCCTGCAGATTCGATTTCAGTTTTTCCAGCAGCTCATTGTTGGGCGCCACCGCGACCACCGGCATGGCGGCATCCACCAGCGCCAGCGGCCCGTGCTTGAGTTCACCGGCCGGATAGGCCTCGGCGTGGATATAGGAAATTTCCTTCAGCTTCAACGCGCCTTCCATGGCCACCGGGTACTGGGCGCCACGTCCCAGGAACAGGGCGTGCTGCTTGTCGGCGAAGCGTTCTGACAGCTGCTCGATCTTGTCATCGAGCTGCAGCACATCCTCGATTTCGCGCGGCAGGTGCAACAGCTGCTGCACCAGCTGTTGCTCGATCTCGTCGCTCAGCGAGAAACGCCGGCCCAGCACTATGGTCAGTAACATCAGGGCGACCAGCTGGGTGGTGAAAGCCTTGGTGGATGCCACGCCGATT
>CBDTYI010000097.1:0-8907 GCA_965364565.1 uncultured Gammaproteobacteria bacterium
CGCAGCAGCTTCAACGAACTCATCGACACCGTGCGCAGCAAGGCACCGGCGGCGCGCATAAACGGCGTCACGCTCGAGCCCATGCACCTGTCACCGCACGGTCGTGAACTGGCGGTCGGCGTTATCCGCGATCCGGTATTCGGACCGGCCATCACCTTCGGCGCCGGCGGCGTGCAGGTCGAGGTGCTGCGCGATCGGGCCGTGGCGCTGCCCCCACTGAACACTTTTCTGGCCGAGCGGATAATCGCCGACACGGGCGTTGCGCGAGTGCTGCAAGCCTGGCGCGACATGCCGGCGGTAAGAATGGACGCCCTGCTGCAGGTATTGCGGCGGGTCTCGGAAATGGTCTGCGAACTGCCGCACATCGAAGCGCTGGACATCAACCCGCTGATTGCCGACGAACACGGTGTCCTGGCGCTGGACGCCCGGGTGATGATTGCACAACGCATTCCATCGCTGGACCGCTACGCACACATGGCGATCCACCCCTACCCCAGTCACCTGGTATCGCACTGGCAACTGCCCGACGGCAGCAACATCACCGTGCGCCCGATCCGTCCGGAAGACGCCCGCATCGAGCAGGCCTTTGTGCGCGGGCTGTCCTCCGAAGCGAAATATTTCCGTTTCATGAGCGGTCTCAGCGAGCTGACCGAGGAGATGCTGGTGCGCTTCACCCAGCTCGACTACCACCGCGAACTGGCGCTGATCGCGGTGACCGGCCCCCCCGGGGGCGAGACCGAACTGGCAGTGGCGCGTTACGTCACCAATCCGGACGGCCGCAGCTGCGAGTTCGCCATTGTGGTGGCGGACGACTGGCAGCGTCGTGGCATCGGTTCGCGGCTGCTCAACGCCCTGATGGACGCCGCGCGCCAGCGCGGCTTCCGCGAGATGACCGGTGAGATTCTCACCAGCAACCACAACATGCTCGAGCTGGTGACCAACCTCGGGTTCCGTGTCGAGTCACGGTCCGAGGACCCGCGCATAAAATTCGTGAGCCGGCCGCTCTAGACCGCACGCGGCGGCAGCCGCCTCACGACCACATTTTTCGATCGTGTCGATCGGTTTTTTTCGCTTTAAATTGCACCTGCCAGCGTTTAAATCTCCGCGCAACGGCCGACTGGAACCGGCCCATCGGAAAGAGGTATGAATAGCATGCAGTCACCAGCAGCGCGCTCGCGCGCACCGAAACCGCGTATTGAATCGACTAAACCCGGCGCTGCGGCCAGCGCCGATGACGACTGGGATGGCGAGCTCAGCGACGGCGCCGAACCCGGCGTCGAATGGCTGGAGATGACGGCGCGCGAAAAAGACAGCTCGCGCATCCGCCGCCAGATGGAGGCGCGCCGTGAGCTGGAACGGCGTCTGGAAGACAAGCGGCTGCGCGATCTGGTCGAAGACTGGGCGTTTTAGAACTGCACGCCCCTCAAGGCGGCAACCGCCATGCCCCCTGTCAGGCGCCGCCAGCGCCGTTCGCCGGGGACGCCGCAAAGTAGGACAGCGCCTGCTCAATGACCTCGCGCCGTCCACCGCTGGCGGGATAGACCGCATAAGCGATGCGCTCGATCCGGGGCGCATCGCCGACCAGGAACAGAGTCCCGTTCTTCAGCTCATCGCTGACCATGGGCTCGGCGAGGTAGGCCGAACCCCCGCAGGCCAGGATCATGGCCTTGGCGATGCGGCCCAGACCGACCCGGGCCCGCGGCGCGAGCATATCCGGGAACTGCCGCGCGTGGGCGATCCCGAACGAGGTACCCCAGTCGACCATCACGTAGTCATCCATCAGCGCCTGTTGCGCGTCCAGCCCGGGCCGGGTCGAAACCAGAATCAGGGCCACGGGGATGGTGTCCGCCACCATCAGCTCGGGCAGCTGCGGCGCGTCGAACAGGAATGCCAGGTCGATACTGCCTTCCAGCAGTTTTCTCAACAGCGTCTCGGGGCCGTGCGCCTCGGCACTCAGGCCCACCGCCGGGCAGTCCCGGTACAGCCAGTGAACCCAGTCCTGCAGCGCGATGTCCCATAGACTGGGAACCGCACCGACCGCCAGGGGCTCGGGTCCGCCCTCGCCCATCGCCATTTCCTGTCGGGCGCGATTCCAGGCGGTGGTGATGCTCTCGGCATAGCGCAGCAGTTTCTGCCCGGCCACGGTTAACTGAATGTTGTTGCGGTCGCGGGTGAACAAGCTGACGCCCAGTTCCTCCTCCAGCAGCCGGATGCGGGCACTGACCGCCGACTGACTGATGTAGAGATTGTCTGCGGCGCGGCCAAAATGCCGCGTGCGATAGATTTCGAGAAAGGTCTTCAGAAGCTGTGTGTCCATGGAAGGTCCACCGCCGTGCGCCGCAGCCGGGCGGCTGCCGCCAATCGTGTCGAAAAACGCGCCCCGCCGGCAGATCCAGGCCAATCCCCGCCGTTGCCGCCCCCGCCCGGTGCGCGCACCTGCCGGATCACCATCGGCATCGGTGATCCACAGGATCAGATTGTTTCACTTTACCCGAGCGCGCAGCTGATCTAAATACTAGGGCCGCCACGCAGGACCGGTTCATCCATGCAGGAGTCAAACAATGAAAACATTCACCCGCCTGTCCGCGCTCTGTTGCGCGATCCTGGCATTGCTGCCCGCCGTCTCACCCGCCGCCGGCAGCGCTGACCCCGGTAACCGCGATTTATGTCGCGAGCGGGCCCTGGCCGAGGGCCTGCGCAGCGAGGAAGTCATCCTCGATTACATTTTCGAATGCGTGCAGAGTCAGAGCACCGTAAACGCATCCGGCATCCCGGCTTCCGGCATTCCAACCGACGCAGCCGCCGGCACCGCACAAACGCCGCGTCGAAGTCCCGCCGCCGGCGGCGACCGATGATTCACGCCTCGCAGGCATAGCCGAGCAGGTCCAGTCCTTCCAGCAGGTGATCCGCGAGCTGCGGATGCGCAATCAGATACTCCGCCGTGGTGCTGGTCCAGCTGTTGCGGGCTTCTTCGACAGCCTCCTGCCACTCGGCGGCATCGAATTCGCCCCGCCCGAGCCACATCAGCGCGACCACCTCCTGCTGCTGGTCCGGCTCGAGGTCCTCAATGGTGGATTTGAACTCCTGAAGCACGGCATCGTCGCCATGATCCGCCAGCACCTGCCGCCCCCAGTCATCCGCCGGGCTGTCGGCAGGGTCCGGCAGCACCACCTCTTCCCTGCTCTGGAACACTCGCGCCCTGGAAATGAGGAAACACACGGTATCGGGATTCAGGTTTAACATGATTCTCCCTCCTTCGGCTTTGGCATCCGTTGTCGCGCCGCTACTGCGGTGCGCGCACCCGCCGCTTCTTGCCACTTACATCAGCGCATATCGCAGAGACACCGCTCGTCACTCGCGCGATGTCAGCCCCGCGCCACTCCGAGCACCTCTTCCAGTGTCTCGCGCTCCACCTCGATTCCGTGCTGCTCCGCCAGGTACGCCGAAAACGTTTCGACACTGTCGGGCGCAGGCTTCAATTCCTGCAGAAAACTGCCCAGATCCTCCATCAACGCCCACGGATACACGATCCAGCGCCAGGTGCTGACCTCTTCGGCGTAATAATCCGGTACGAACCCGGACACACTCTTATGGTGCAACACCGCAGTCTTCAGTTCTGCGGGTTCGCCGCATTCCCGCAGGTGCTGGCTGGCGACCTGGAAGGTCTCGCCGGAATCGGTGACATCGTCCACCAGCAACACGTGTCGCCCGGTGACATCGGCGCCGAGCGGATAGCGGATCCTGGCCAGCTTCTGTCGGCGCACCCCATGGTAGTGCTCGATCTTCATGCTGGCGAGGTCGAACACGTTCAGATAGTCCGACAATATCCGCGCCGGCAGGTAACCGCCGCGCCCGATCGCAACGATGAGGTCGGGGCGAAACCAGGAGGTATGGATGGTACGGGCAAGCTGGCGAGACAGCAGGGCGAATTGGTCCCAAGACACCAACTGACAGGGTATGCCTACAGATCCCCGTTCCGATGATGTAGCCGTCGACATCCTAATCCTCCGGCGGCGCGCCCGGCGGTATCTCCATGGGCGCATCGGGCGGCACCTCGACCGGGGTTTCTCCCGGCACTTCTTCCGGCCGCTGCGGCGGAACGCCGGGCGGCTCGTTGGGGGGCGGCTCTTCCGGCGGCACCCCCGGTGGCACTTCCGGCGGCTCCGGCTTTCCCGGCCGCGGCGCAGCCACTGATGGTTGGATCGGGTTCATTATCCACCCCCGTTCGCTGACACAGCGCTACTTGCAGCTGCCCTTGCGCACCCAGACGCCGCGTTCTTCGCAGTGCAGCAGTTCATCCCCGCTGCACACATACTGACCGACGGGATACTCCGTATCGTTGAAGTAACAGGCGCCGCTTTCCAGCTCCAGATCAAGCGACAAAAACTCGGCACTCGATTCATCGAAGATGGGCGAGTTACGCAGTTCCGGGTCCGGTGCACCGACAATCGGCGCTTCACCACTCTTGCTCATTGCTGGCCTCCCCATGTCGTGAGTCTGGTCAACAGCCAAAAGACTACTAGAATCATTAAAGCACAAACCCCTGTTGATTACGCTTGATCTCACTCAATTATCGTCCCGAAAGCGTGCGCAACCGGCGGATTGACAAAAATCATTAAGATCCGTCCCTTTTTGCAGGATCATGTGTTTAGGAAGAGCAGGAGGAAGCAGCATGAAACTCCCCTTGGAGATTGTATTTCGCAACCTCGAACCCTCCCCGGCCATCGAAGCCAAGGTCCGTGAACGGGTTGAAAAGCTGGAAACCTTTCGCCGCGATATCACCAGTTGCCGGGTGGTGATAGAAGCGGGTCACAAGCATCACCACAAGGGTAACCTGTACCGGGTGCGCGTCGATGTGACGGTACCGGGCAGTGAGCTGGTCGCCAACCGTGAGCCGCACCAGAACCACGCCCACGAAGACGTGTACGTTGCCATACGCGATGCCTTCAACGCCATGCGGCGCCAGCTGGAAGACCACGCACGCCGTCGCCGCGGCCATGTCAAGACACACCACGTCCCGCCGCACGGGCACATCGTCGAGTTGTTGCCGGAACAGGACTTCGGCCGCATTGAAACCGGCGATGGCAGGCTGGTCTATTTCCACCGAAACAGCGTGCTGGACGGTGACTTCGCGCAGCTGGCGATCGGTGACGCAGTGCGCTTCGCCGAAGAAATGGGCGAACGCGGCCCACAGGCCAGCAGCGTTCACGTCGAGGGCAAGCACCATGTGACAGGCTAGTTTACCGCGCCACTTTCAGTGACGAGGTACACCAGCAGCGTCGCGCCGGGGGTAGAGCTGCACAACGCCGAGAGCGTCATGATCCCAATCCATGAAGTGCTGAGCCGCATTCGCTGGGACCGGCAATTCGGTGAGGGGGATTTTGTGATCGGCTACTACGACAGGGTCGAAGACGCTGTGATTCGGGTACCGATGCGCGAGCTGTTTTTTCCGCCCGACAATCATTTCGCCTTCGATCTTATCGATCGGGACGGCGCGCTGCACAGCATACCCTTGCACCGAATTCGCGAGGTATACCGGAACGACAAACTGATCTGGCACCGGGCGCACTGAGCGCCGCTGGCGGACCGGCCGCAATGCCCCCCGTGCAGAACACCCCCGATGAGCGCTGCGACTGGCCCACGGATGTGGCCGCGGCGCGGAGCGTGCAGGAGCAGCTCAGCGGGCGGGTGATCCGCAGCGATGCACTCGGCGCAGTGCGTTATGTCGCCGGGGTCGATGTGGGTTTCGAAAACCAGGGTAAAACCACCCGTGCCGCGCTCGCAGTACTCGGTTTTCCCGGGCTGGAACTGCACGACCAGGCCATCAGCCGCAGCCCTACGCGTTTTCCCTATGTGCCGGGCTACCTTTCGTTTCGCGAACTGCCAGCGGTGCTGCAGGCACTGGAGCGGCTCGCGACTCAACCGGACCTGCTGCTGTGCGATGGCCAGGGCCTCGCGCACCCGCGCCGCTTCGGCCTGGCCTGTCATCTCGGCGTCGTCACCGGTCTGCCGAGCATCGGCGTGGCCAAATCACGGCTGATCGGCACGCACCGCGAACCCGGCCCGCGCAAGGGGCAGTGGACGCCGCTGCTCGACAAGGGTGAAACCATTGGCGCGGTGCTGCGCACCCGCAGCAACGTCAGCCCGGTATTTGTCTCGATCGGCCACCGCGTCAGCCTGGAGACGGCGATCGACTATGTGCTGCACTGCACCACCCGCTATCGGCTGCCGGAGACCACCCGCTGGGCCCACCGTCTGGCATCGGGCCACAACTGAGGCTGGCATATCGCCGTCAAACTGCTTTATTTAAAGTAACCGGAACCGAGACAGGGACAAGCCGCGATGACAACCCGTTTTGTTTTGCTGATGTCGCTGCTGCTGGCCGGCTGGCTCGCCACGCCGCCCGCAAGCGGTGACAGCGATAACGATTATGCGGCGCAGCGCCGGCAGCTGGTGCAAACCGTTGCCGAGCATGTGCGCGAAACCAGCGACTATCTCGGCCGCGAGACGCTGGATCCACGTGTGACAGCCGCGCTCGCCGGCGTGCCGCGGCATGAATTCGTGCCCAAGCGCCTGCGTGACCGCGCCTACGAAAACCGGCCGCTGCCGATCGGGCACAGCCAGACCATTTCGCAGCCCTATATCGTAGCCATCATGACCGATCTGCTGGAGCTGGACCCGCAGGACCGGGTGCTGGAAATCGGCACCGGGTCCGGTTACCAGGCCGCCATCCTGGCGACGCTCATCCCGCAGGTATACAGCATCGAAATCATCGAACCCCTGGGTGAAGAGGCGCGCGAGCGTCTGGCGCGGCTCGGCTTCGACAACGTTCAGGTGCGCCTCGGCGACGGGTACTACGGCTGGCAGGAGCATGCCCCCTTTGACGCTATCGTGGTCACGGCTGCCGCCAGCCATGTTCCGCCACCGCTGATCCAGCAGCTCAAACCCGGCGGACGCATGATTATCCCGGTGGGCAGTCACTTTATGACCCAGCAGCTGCTGCTGGTGACCAAGAGCATGAACGGTGAGGTTCGCACCCGGCAGATCCTGCCGGTCGCCTTCGTACCGCTGACCGGGGGGCACTAGGGGCCTGTCCAAAGACCCTGGCCTCTCGACCCGAGGCAACACCATGCAGTCGCTGCCCGCATCCGCCAACACCGTTCTGCCGCGCTACTCGGTGCTGCTCGCCTCCGCCACCGCGCTGGCCTATGAAATACTGCTGGTGAGACTGTTTTCGATCAGTCACTGGCATCACTATGCCTACATGATCATCAGCCTGGCGCTGCTCGGCTACGGTATCAGCGGCGCCGTTCTGGCGCTGTTCCAGCGCCATCTGCAGGCACATTTTCACGCCGCCTACCTGCTAAACCTGCTGCTGTTCGCCGCTGCCATGCCGGTCGGGTACCTGCTCGCCGGCGCGACCGGCTTCAGCCCGGAGGAGATCCTCTGGGACCCCGGCCAGTGGGCACGACTGGCGGCGATCTACCTGTACCTTGCGCTGCCTTTTCTGTTTGTCGCCAACGCTATCGGGCTGGCGCTGATGCAGTACCGCGACAACGTCGGGCGTATCTACGCCGCCGATCTGCTCGGCGCCGGGCTGGGCAGTCTCGGAATAGTCGCGCTGCTGTTTCTGGTGTTTCCCGCCGGCGCGCTGAAACTGCTCGCGGCGCTGGGAATCGGCGCGGCATGGCTGGCGGTTCTGGAGCTGCGCATGCGCCCCGCGCCACTGCGCATCGCGCTGCCGCTGGCGGCCCTCGTGGCGCTGCTGCTGCCGACAGCCTGGCTGCAACCGGTGATGTCCCCCTACAAAGGCCTGAGCGAAGCGCTCAACATCAGCGGTACTCGCGTCATCGAGCAGCACTCCAGCCCGCTGGGACTGATCAGCGTGACCGAACACACCGGCATCCCGCTGCGCCACGCACCGGGACTCAGCCTCACCGCCAGTGCGGGTCCGCCCGCACAGCTCGGCATCTTCGTCGATGGCGACGGCCCGAGCGCCATCACCGCGGCAGGCGGCGATCCCGCCACGCTGGCGTTCCTGGACCAGCTCACCTGGGCGCTGCCCTACCACCTGAAACAGCCCGGGCGGGTTCTGATCCTGGGTGCCGGCGGCGGCAGCGAAGTGTTGCAGGCGTATCAGCTCGGAGCGCGGCACATCGACGCCGTGGAACTCAATCCGCAGATCGTCGCCCTGGTCGGAACGACGCACGCCGATTTCGCCGGTCATCTGTTCGACGCCGGCAAGGTACGCGTTGTCACGGCGGAGGCGCGCGGCTTTGTCAGCACCACGGCCGAGCGCTACGATCTCATCCAGGTCGCCCTAGTGGACAGTTTCAGTGCTTCCTCCGCGGGGCTCTACGCGCTGAGTGAAAGCTACCTCTACACCGTGGAAGCCCTGCAGGCCTATCTCGGCAAGCTCAGCCCGGGCGGTTACCTCGCTATCAGCCGCTGGATCAAGATGCCGTCGCGCGATGCCCCCAAGCTGTTCGCCACCGCCATCAGCGCGCTGGAGAGACTCGGTATCGACGACCCGCAACAGCGCCTGGCACTGATACGCAGCTGGCAGACCAGTACGCTGCTGATCAAGAACGGGCGTTTCGACGCCGCGGAGCTGGAGGCACTGCGCCAGTTCTGCAACGCGCGCAGCTTCGATGTGGCCTATTACCCGGGCATCGATGCCGCCGAGGTCAACCGCTTCAACGTCATGGCCGAACCGCAGCTGTATCTGGCCGCACAGGCCCTGCTGGGGCCGGAACGGGAACGTTTCGTTGCCGACTACAAGTTCAACCTGGAGCCGGCCACGGATGACAAGCCCTATTTCTTTCGTTTCTTCACCTGGCGCGCGCTGCCGGAGATCCTGACGCTGTTCGGGCGTGGCGGCGTACCGCTGCTGGACACCGGCTACCT
>CBDTYI010000098.1:0-8894 GCA_965364565.1 uncultured Gammaproteobacteria bacterium
GCAGGCGTTCCACCGCGCAGCGATCGCGGGGGTCACAGCCGAGACCGAAAACGGCCTCCGTGGGATACGCGATGACCCCTCCCGCCGCTACCCAGCGTGCCGCGGCATGCAGCTGCGAATGAGAAGGATATCCCGTCAATCTTCTTGGCTTGCTTCTGCCGTTTCCAGCTCGCAAGGCTCTGAGAATTTGCAGTCCGGCTGCGGGCATACGCGCTCCGGGCCGCGCTTCTTGGTCGTCTTGACGGTGAGAATGGGCCAGTTACACGCTGGGCAGGGGCCTTCAACCGGCTCATTCCACACCGCATAGTCACAGTCCGGGTAGGTGGAGCAGGAGTAGAAGATCTTACCGCGGCGTGATTTGCGTTTCAGCATGGTGCCTTTGGCACATTTCGGACAGGCAATGCCGGTGTCTTGTGGTTTTTCCAGCGGTTCAATGTACTTGCAATCCGGATAGCCGGAGCAGCCGATGAACTTGCCGTAGCGGCCGCTGCGTATGATCAGCGGCGACTGGCATTCGGGGCACGTGCGACCTTCCACTATCTCCGGTTCGCTGCTTTCGTCCTCGTCAATATTGCGCGTGTAGTCGCATTCCGGAAAACCGCTGCAACCGATGAAGCGCCCCCGTCTTCCCAAGCGGATATTCAGTTGCTTCCCGCACTTTGGGCAGTCTTCTTCGATCGCCTCGGTAGTCACCTCGCTGCGCGAAACGCTTTCTTCCTTGTCCTTGACCAGTTCCCTGAACGGCTGCCAGAATTCCTTCATCAGAGGAATCCAGCCTCTCTCGCCCCGTGACACCTCGTCCAGTTCGTCTTCAAGACGCGCTGTGAAATCATAGTCGACATAGCGCGTGAAATGACCGGTGAGGAATTTGCTTACGATGCGCCCAACGTCGGTGGGCCGGAAGCGCTTGTTCTCAAGCGTCACATATTCGCGTTGCTGCAAAGTCGAAATGATGGTGGCGTAGGTCGACGGCCTGCCGATGCCATATTCTTCCAGCGTCTTGACCAGGCTGGCCTCGCTGTAGCGTGGCGGCGGTTCCGTGAAGTGCTGTTCCGGGCGAATCTGTAGAAGCTGGACCTTGTCACCTTTTTCCAGCGGTGGCAGGCGATCTTCTTCGCGGGCCGATTTCTTGGCATCATCGACGCCCTCTTCATACACCGCCATGAAGCCGGGATCTGCAACTGTAGAGCCTGTGGAGCGCAGAATATTCTCGTTTCCGACCGCAAAATCGACGCCTACTGTATGAATGGTCGCGTGAATCATTTGACACGCAACGGTGCGCTTCCAGATCAGGTTGTACAGCTTGTACTGGTCAGACGACAGGTGTGCTTTGATAGCATCCGGGAAGTTGTGCGCAGAAGTCGGCCGGATTGCCTCGTGGGCTTCCTGCGCGTTCTTGGCCTTGGTTTTGAAATGCCTGGCATGGGACGGCAGCTTATCATCCCCAAAACGTTCGGCAATCAGACCGCGCAGCTCATCCAGTGCCTCGTTGGCGAGGTTGACCGAATCGGTACGCATGTAGGTGATCAGGCCAACTGCACCCTCGCCGATGTCAATGCCTTCATACAACTGCTGTGCGACACTCATGGTCCGCTTGGTGGTGAAACCGAGCTTGCGTGAGGCTTCCTGTTGCAGTGTCGATGTGGTGAAGGGAGCCGCCGGGTTGCGCTTGCGCTGCTTTCTTTCGATCGCGCTGACGGTGAGGGTTCCCGCAGCCGCTTCGCGCAATTCCTGCTCGGCGGCGCGCGCCTGAGTCTCTTTGGTGATGCTGAACTGGGACAGTTTCTTGCCATGCAACTGCGTCAACCTGGCTGCAAAGGGCTGCTGGTCTTTCTCCAGATCCGCCTCTATGGTCCAGTACTCGCGCGGTTTGAACTTTTCGATTTCCTCTTCCCGCTCCACAATCATGCGCAACGCGGGGCTCTGCACGCGCCCGGCGGAGAGCCCCCGACGAATCTTCTTCCACAGCAGCGGTGACAGGTTGAAGCCGACCAGATAGTCCAGCGCACGCCGCGCCTGCTGGGCGTTGACAAGATCGGTAGACAGCTGGCGCGGGTGCGCGACCGCGTCGTTTATCGCGCGCTTGGTAATCTCGTGAAACACGACCCGGTAGGCGCCCTTGTCTTTGAGACTCCCGCGCTCCTTGAGCAGTTCGTGCAGGTGCCAGGAGATCGCCTCGCCCTCTCGGTCCGGGTCGGTGGCCAGAAACAGGTTATCTGCCTTTTTCATCGCCTTAGCGATGGCATCCACGTGCTTGGCGTTACGTTCAATGACCTGGTAACGCATCGCGAAGTCATGTTCGGGGTCCACCGCCCCCTCCTTGGGGATCAGGTCGCGCACATGCCCGTATGAGGCAAGCACTTCAAAGTCCTTGCCGAGATACTTCTTTATGGTTTTCGCCTTGGCTGGCGATTCGACGATGACGAGATTCTTGCTCATAGCACCAATAGCTAAAAAGCCGCACGTGTGTGCGGCCTTGTCAGTGTAATTTTGCAGCCAGAGTTAATGCAGATAGCCGCCTGGAAGGCTTTCGAAAACGAGGTCTTCCATCCAGGCGTAGGCTGCTTCGGCCCCGGGCTGGTTAAACAATACCATCAGGACCACCCATTTCAGCTGGCCGATGTCGAAATCTTCGGTTTCAAGCGCCATGGCGCGCTCTATGACACGCTCCCGGGCGTCGGGTTGCAGGATGCCCATTTGCTCCAGAAACAGCAGAAACCCGCGACTTTCCGCGTCAAGACGTTCGCACTCGCGTTCTGAGAAGATTCTGATAGCGTTTTCCGTCTGCGGCGCCTGTACCGGATGCGGCTGTACTGCCAGTCCTTCGAGCCACTCGAACGCCTGGCTGATTTCCGACGCTGGAAAACCGGCTTCAACCAATTCAGTGTGCAGCGATTCACGGTCGGGGCTCATTTCCAGCTCTTCGTCCATGTAATAGTTTTCAAACAGATACATGAGAACGTCAAACATGTTTTCTTTCATATCAAGCCCCTAATCTAGCACGGCTGTAGCGTCCGCCCGCACCGGACACCAGGTGACCATCCAACTCGAGCACCAGCAGCATGGAGGAAACCTCCTCCGGCGTCAATCCGCTGCGCTCGACCAGCTGGTCCACCGAAACCGCATCATGCTCTATAAATTCAAGCAGTTGTCTGTATTCGGCGGAAAGTTCACCGGCTTGCTGGGGTTGCCCGCAAGGCATTGGGACAGTGGCTCGGCGGCCATCCGGTGGCGGCCGGGCGTTAATCTGGCTGGCCAGTTCCTCCAGGATGTGGTCGCCCGTTTCCACCAGCTTGGCGCCGTCCCGGATAAGGGCGTGGCAACCGCGGGCCAGGGGGTTGTGGATGGAGCCCGGGATGGCAAACACTTCCCGGCCCTGCTCCAGGGCGGAGCGGGCGGTGATGAGCGAACCGGATCGCAGCGCGGCCTCCACAACCAGGGTGCCGAGGCTGAGGCCGCTGATCAACCGGTTACGCCGCGGGAAGTTCGCTGCCAGCGGCGCCGTCCCGGGCGGAAATTCGGTTACCAGGGCGCCGTTCTCCGCGACCCGGTGAGCGAGATCCCGGTGGCGGGCGGGATAGACCCGATCCAGGCCGGTTCCGGTTACTGCCAGCGTTGCGCCCCCTGCCTCGATTGCGCCCTGATGAGCCGCGGCGTCGATCCCGATAGCCAGGCCGCTGGTAATCGTCAGGCCGAAGGATGCCAGATGCGCGGCGAATTCACGGGCCAGCGCCTGGCCGGTATGCGTGGGATTGCGGCTGCCTACGATCGCAAGCTGCGGTTGCGCCAGATAATCGCTGTCGCCGCACACGAACAACAGAGCCGGTGGATCTGCAATCTGCTTCAGAAGGGGCGGATACGCGGCATCGTGGAAATGCACAACATGGTTACCGGGCTGCGACAGCCAGTCCATGTCCCGATCAACGGCCGTCCAGTCGGGTTGGCGCAGATAGTCGATGCTGACGGGGGAGATGCCGGCTGCCCGTAACTCTTCCGGCCGGGCATGGAACACCTCCGCCGGGCTAGCGTAGCTGGCAAGCAGCTTGTGGAAACGCTGGGTGCCGATCTGCGGGGCACGGTGTAGCGCGAGCCAGTAACGCAAGTCCTGCTGGTCGGCAACGGGGTGTGATGACTTTTCTGTTTCTGGCCTCATCCTTGAGGGTCCTCACAAAAAAACCGGTGGCTTTGGTGCATGGCGCATACCATGCACTAAGCCACCGGCTTTTACCAGTGAGGCCCCTGGAGACTAAGGCTTGCTGATCTTGTCACCAACGTGCAGAGCGCTGGTCGCCTTCATGATCAGCCCGAAACTGACCTTCTCGAAGGTCCGGAATACCATGAGCACGCCAGCGCGTTCGTCGGGCAGCTGCACCGTGGCGTTGCGCTCGTCGCTGACCTGGTCCGGGATCAGGGCCCCAGCCTGGCTGACGGCGAATACCGTACCTACGTCGACGCCCTCGCGCTGGCCGCGGTTGAGAACAACAATCTGGTATTGTCCTATCTGACTGACACCGTCCAGCACCGCAATAATTCGACCTTCGATGTCGCTGACCGGCGCATGCGGGGTGAAATAAGCGTGCACGTCCTCGTGGGTCATCGGCATGACGCGGTCGCCGATGTTGATCTCGCGGTTGGTGCGGGTGAGTTTCAAAGTCGACGGGTCGCCGAATTTCTGTGCATCACCGTCTCCCAGGTAGAGCGCTTCATAGCCAAGTATCTCACCGCTGTCGGGATCGACGTACGCATCACCCGGTCGAAACACATGGTAGCGTGAGCCCTGGCTGGCATCGATGCCGCGCACATAGGCCCGGTCTCCGGCACCCACGATCAGGTGTTCGTCGGCACTTGAGACAACGTATGCGGCGTCCTCCAATGTATCCTCATCGACCACCAGAGGCTGGGTCAGGAACTGCTGGATGGCGTCCACCGGAATCGTCGGTATAGCCTTGTCGAGGCGCTCCGAACGTGCCTGGGGTGACAGTTTGTACACGCCTTTACCACGCTGGACTCTCAGTTGCGGTTTGCCGTCCACGTAGACCAGGCTGATGATGTCACCCGGGTAAATCAAATGTGGGTTTTCGATCTGGGGATTGACGTACCAGATCTCCGGCCACAGCCACGGGCTGTCCAGGAATTGCTCCGATATGTCCCAGAGGGTGTCTCCTTTGACCACCACATAGCGGTCGGGATGTCCTTCCTTGAGCACCACCTGATCGGCGAACACCGCGGTGGCGAGAAGGGCCAGAGTCAGAGCCAGCGATTTGAATATCGGCATATAGGCTTCCCTTTATCTACGTTCCGTTCTTGTCTGTTGCGCGCCCCGGCACGACGCCGACGCTGTAATCCGATGATATATAACGGCAGTCCGACGGTGGAGTGTAGCGAAATTTTTAATCACCACAAACTAGCAGGAATTCGGCAAACGGCCGTGTGATCATTATGTTAGAGTATAGAGCCGGTACCCGTACGCAAATCGTGAACGACATCACATGGCAACGCTCGAGATACTTCATTTTCCCGATCCTCGCCTGAGAACCAGGGCCAAGTCTGTCGCCGCGGTCGACGACCAGTTGCGTCGCCTGGTGGACGACATGCTGGAGACCATGTACGCAGCACCCGGCATCGGCCTGGCGGCCACCCAGGTGAATGTGCACAAACGGGTTATCGTCATCGACATTTCCAAGGAGCAGAATCAGCCTTTGGTGCTGATCAATCCGGAAATTGTCGAGCAACGAGGTGTCGAGGAAATGGAGGAGGGTTGCCTTTCGGTCCCCGGAGTTTATGAGCGCGTGGAACGCGCCGACCAGATACGGGTGCGCGCCCTGGATCGCGACGGGCAGGCGCTTGATCTGGAAGCCGACGGATTGCTGGCGGTCTGCATCCAGCACGAGATCGATCACCTCAACGGCAAGCTGTTTGTGGACTACCTGTCCCAGCTCAAACGGCAGCGGATCCGCAAGAAGCTCGAAAAGCAGCGTCGCCATGGCGACGTCGAGACGCCGCCAGAGCGCCACGGCGAAACCGTTATCTGATAACGGCGCGACTGACCCATGCGCGTAGTATTCGCGGGAACCCCCGACTTCTCCGTCCCAGTGCTCGAAGCGCTGTTGGGCAGTCGGCATGCAGTTGTCGGCGTGTTCACACAGCCCGACCGGCCGGCCGGAAGGGGGCGGCGGCTGACCCTGAGCCCGGTCAAGAAACTTGCCCTCGAGCACGGGCTTGCCGTTTACCAGCCCGTGAGTCTCCGGCCGCCCGATGCCCAGCGTGGGCTCGCAAGCCTGCATCCGGACCTGATGGTCGTGGTTGCCTATGGTCTCATTCTGCCGACCGCGGTGCTGGAAATCCCGCGCCTCGGCTGCGTGAATCTGCACGCGTCGATCCTGCCGCGCTGGCGCGGTGCCGCACCGATTCAGCGTGCCATTCTGGCCGGCGACACCGAAACCGGTGTCTGTCTCATGCAAATGGAGGCGGGCCTCGACACCGGCCCGGTGCTTGCAGAGGCGCGTACCCCCATTGGAGGTGACGAAACCGGGGGGTCTCTGCACGATCGCCTCAGTCAACTGGCGGCGGCGCTGCTGGCAAAGCATCTGGACGATCTAGAAATGCGGCGTTTGACACCAGTCCCCCAGAACGACTCGATGGCCAGTTACGCCGCCAAGCTGGCGAAAGGTGAAGCGGTAATCGACTGGCGCAACGATGCGGTACAGCTGGAGCGCCAGGTGCGGGCTTTCAACCCCTGGCCGGTCGCACAGACCGAATTCCGTGGCGAAGTGTTGCGCGTCTGGGAAGCGCAGGCCATTCCCGATGAGCACGTGTCCATGCCCCCCGGGACCGTGCTTGCCGCGGGAAGACAGGGCATCGATGTGGCTTGCGGAAACGGCTGTCTGCGCCTGCTCAAGATTCAGCTTCCGGGCGGCAGACCCCTCGCTGCCGCCGACTTTCTGAACGCGCGCCAGGTCGACGACGTGGTGCTCGGCTGAGTGTGTGAGCCGACCGCATCCCTTCGGCCTGCCCAGATCAACGCGTGAAGACATCCGCCAGTTCTGCCGCGCAGCCACGCGGCATCGCGGCGTCCGTGGTGCGTCGCGTCGCCGACAGTGGTGAGTCGCTCAGCGGGCTGCTGGCCCAGGAGCTGGGCGCCATCGAGGACCCGCGCCAGCGTGCCTTAGCCCAGGAGCTGAGTTACGGCACCTTGCGCTGGTACTTCCTGCTCGAAGCGGTACTCGGAAGGCTGCTCAAGCAGGCGCTGCGAAACAGGGACCGGGATATACATGCCCTGCTTCTGGTCGGACTATACCAGCTGCTGGTTCTCCGGATGACTGCGCATGCCGCGGTGAACGAAACCGTTGAGGCGGTGCGCGGCTCAGGCAAACGCTGGGCAGTGAGTCTGGTGAACGGCGTGCTGCGCAGCGCGCAGCGCCGGGCGGCGGAGCTGCTCGCCTCAGTGGAGCGCGAGCCGGTGGCTCGCTGGTCGCATCCCGACTGGTGGATTGCGCAGCTGCAGCGGGATTGGCCGCGCCACTGGCAACAGATACTGGAAGCCAACAACCAGCGCCCGCCCATGGTCATCAGGGTGAACCGGCTGCGCTCGGATCGCGCCCGCTATCTGGAACAACTGCAACGCGCCGGGATCGCCGCGCGCGCGCTGCCCCACGCGGATACGGCTGTGCTGCTCGACGCGCCGGTCAGCGTGGATCAGCTCCCGGGGTTCCGCGCCGGGCTGGTATCGGTTCAGGACGGCGCCGCGCAGCTGGCCGCCGCGCAAATGCAGCTGGCGGCCGGGCAGCGGGTGCTCGACGCATGCGCCGCACCCGGAGGCAAGACCGGGCACATCCTCGAGCTGGCGCCCAAACTCGACGCGCTGGTTGCCATTGACAGCGACACCCGGCGCATCGAGAAAATCCGTGATAACCTTGCACGGCTGCAGCTCGAAGCGCAGCTCATCGCGGCCGATGCCGGCGATACCCGGTACTGGTGGGACGGCAGGCCCTTTGACCGCATTTTGCTGGATGCGCCCTGTTCGGCAAGCGGCGTCGTGAGGCGGCATCCGGATATCAAGTTGCTGCGTCGCTGCGAAGATGTAAAGACCCTGGCGCGGCAACAAGGGCGCCTGCTGGATGCTTTATGGCCCTTGCTGGCTCCAGGCGGTATCCTGTTGTACGTCACCTGCTCGGTGTTCCGAGCGGAAAATACTGAAGTGGTGCAGGCCTTTAAGTCCCGGCACGCGGATGTCCAGGAGGTGCCCCTGGCAGCGCAGTGGGGCATAGCGCAGGCGGCAGGCCGGCAGATTCTTCCTGGTGACCAGGGAATGGATGGATTTTACTTTGCGCGCTTGACCAAGATATCGGCGACACACCCGTGATGGCGTATGTGACCCAAGACGCTGACCCTATCCGTGGCCGCAGCACCCGCCGCCGGTATTTGCTGCTGGCTTTGGTTGCATTGTGTTTTCTCACGCTGCCCACTCTGGCAAGCGATGCGCAGATTCGCAATGTACGGACCTTGCTCTCCGACGGAGTCTATCGCCTGGGAGCGCGTATTGATTTCAGTCTCAACGACACTCTGCAACAGGCGCTGCAAAACGGTGTTCCACTGGTGCTGGAGCTGCGTATCGAAGTTATCCGTGAGCGCGACTGGCTTTGGGCCGAACGGGCGGCTCAATTGCGCCAGCGCTTCGGCCTGCAGTTTCACGCCCTGACGCGCCGTTACCTGGTCGACAATTACAGCACCGACGTCCAGTACAGTTTCCTGGAACTGGAAGAGGCACTGGATTACATCGGCAATATCTACGACCTTCCTCTGATTGACGCCAACCTGCTCAAGCCCCAGTACACCTACTGGGTCAGAATGCGCGCCGATCTGGACATCGAGTCCTTGCCCACACCGGTGCGCTT
>CBDTYI010000099.1:0-8843 GCA_965364565.1 uncultured Gammaproteobacteria bacterium
GGGGCGTCTCGATCAAGTCCTGCGCATCGGGATCGGCTGCGCGCTGATCTACGCCGGTTTCATCGATGCCGATTTCATTCAGGACCCGCTCAGCTCCTACCTGGTCGGCGGTTTCGGGGCGGTCAACATCGTGGCCGCGCTGGCACGTTACTGCCCGCTATACGCGCTGGTCGGCATCAATACCGCCCGGATTGACTGAGGCCGGATCCCGGGTGCGGATATCAACGCAACTGCTGTCCGCCTTCGTAGGTATCACGGTCATTGCCCTGGTGGTTTTTGGCAGCGTGGCGTACTGGATTACGCTGGACATCAATTACGACAACCAGCGTGATTTTCTGCGGCTTTCCAGCGACAGGATGGTTGGCGAACTCGCCGCCAAGCTGTCGGTCCGCGGCGTGTCCGAACAGACCCTGGAAAGCATCCGCCGGCAACTCGCCCCGACCAGTTCGCTGGCCGTGGTATACGACCGCAATGGCGCCATCTTGGCGGTGGCCGGCAATACGCCCGGGCGCGATACGCTCGCTGCAAGTCTGCTCGCCCTCCGCCCGGAGGAATCGGACGGTGTCTATCAGACCGGCCGGCTGCCGCAGCGGGAAGACCAGGGCGTCTGGCTATCCGCGCCGATTCCCGAAACGCCCGCGCGATTGCTGCTGGCACAGCTCGACAACCAGGCCGTCAGCCGCTTTTCCGTGACCCTGGCGACCCGGCTGCTCAGCACCGGAATGGCGATCGTCTGGGCCTCCATCTGGGTCGCTCTGCTGTTGTCTTCGGTCATCGCGCGGCGCCTGCACGAGAAGAATGTGGCGCTGGAATATCAGGCCACCCACGATAACCTGACTGACCTGCCCAACCGTGCTCTGCTGTTCGATCGCATTTCCCGGTTGCAGCAGACAGCACATGACAATGGCGCCACCTTTGCGCTGCTGCTCATGGACCTGGACCGGTTCAAGGAAATCAACGACACCCTGGGCCACCACTTTGGTGATCAACTGCTGCAGCAGGTCGGCAACCGTATCGGCCGGTCCCTGCGCGAGGGCGATACTGTTGCCCGCCTGGGCGGCGACGAGTTCGCGCTGCTGATGCCCGCGACCGGGCAGGCACAGCCGGTGCGCTGCGCGCAACGGGTAATGCGACAGCTGCAAGACTCGTTTCTGATCGACAATATCCCCGTCCAGGTGAAAGTCAGCATCGGCATTGCGGTGTTCCCCGAGCACGGTGACAGCGCAGAGTCCTTGCTGCAACACGCCGATGTGGCCATGTACAAGGCCAAACACAGCAACACCGGCTACGCGCTTTACGATCCGAGCCAGGATGAACACAGCGTGCGTCGTCTCACCCTGATGGGGGAACTGCGCAGCGCCATCGCCGACCGCCGCCTCACCGTTCACTACCAGCCGAAAGTCGATCTTCACACCGGTTTGATCACTGGCGTCGAAGCGCTGGCCCGCTGGGTGCACCCGGAACTGGGATTTGTTCCTCCGGACGAATTCATTCCGCTTGCCGAACAGATGGGCGCCATCCGTGACCTTACCGACTGCGTGTTTGCGCAGGCCATGCAGGAGAGCCGACAGTGGAGCCGGCACGGGCAGTCTCTGACCGTCGCCGTTAACCTGTCGACCCACTGTCTGCAGGACTCCTCACTGCCGGACAGGCTGGCGCAACTGATGCGGACGGTTGATTTCCCGGCCAGTCGGCTCGAGCTGGAGATCACCGAGAGCGCCCTGATGCACGACCTGGACACCGCCCGCGCGATACTGAACAAACTCAATGCCATGGGCCTGAAGCTGTCGATCGATGACTTCGGCACCGGGTTTTCCTCGCTGTCATACCTGACGCGGCTTCCGGTCGATGCGTTGAAGATCGACAAGTCCTTCGTCATCGACATGCACAACGATGCGGGCAACGCCGCAATAGTCCGTTCCGTGATAGACATGGCTCACCACATGGGCCTGAAAGTGGTCGCCGAGGGCATCGAAACCCAGGAAGCCGTCGAACTGCTCGCCCGTCTGGGCTGCGATCTGGCCCAAGGCTACTTCATCAGCAGGCCGCTACCGGGTGACCAGTTCGAAACCTGGTTGGCCAGCTCGCGTTCAAGCTCTGCAGACGAAGTCCGGGCCGGTGCGCGGCCGCGCGACCAGGCCGTGGTCTGACTGCACCGCATACAGCATCTCCCGGGTTCCCGAGCTGCAAATAAGCCGCGCGCCGCGCTATGCGGCGGCAACTGCGACCGGCAGCTTCTCATTCTGGCGGGCCGTGCCTACACTTGGACTGACAGCCAGATCGCATAACAACCGAGGCACCCATGTCCCAGTCCAGGCCCACAACCCGCGTGCTCATCATGGGCGCGGCCGGACGTGATTTTCACAACTTCAACGTGGTGTACCGTGACCAGCCCGGCAGCCAGGTGGTGGCCTTCACCGCCAGTCAGATACCGGCGATCGCCGGACGCCGTTACCCCGCGGCGCTGGCGGGCGCGCAGTATCCGGACGGTATCCCGATTGTCGATGAGGCGGAACTGGCATCCCAGTGCCGGCGCGAGCGCATCGACCAGGTGGTGTTCGCCTACAGCGACATCAGCCACGCGAGCGTCATGCACACGGCCTCCATCGCCCTGGCCGCCGGCGCCGACTTTGTGCTGCTGGGCCCGGACCGCACCATGCTCGGCGCGGCCGTGCCGGTGATCGCCGTCTGCGCGGTAAGAACCGGCTGCGGCAAGTCGCAGACGGCGCGCTGGTTGTCACGGCTGCTGAAACAGCGCGGCCTGCGCGTCGCGGTGATACGCCACCCCATGCCCTACGGCGATCTGGAACGCCAGGCCGTGCAGCGTTTCGCCGATCCCGATGATCTGGACGCCGCCCACTGTACGGTAGAGGAGCGCGAGGAATACGAGCCGCACCTTGCGCTGGGTAACCTGGTCTATGCGGGCGTGGACTATGCGGAAATCGTAGCCCGGGCTTCAGCCGAAGCCGACGTTATTCTCTGGGACGGAGGCAACAACGACTTTCCTTTCGTCAGGCCGGACCTGCACATCGTGCTGGTCGACCCGCTGCGGCCCGGCCATGAGACCAGCCACCACCCCGGCGAAGCCGTGTTGCGCATGGCCGACATTGTGCTGGTGGCGAAAGTGAACTCGGCCTCGGACGCCGATGTGCAGCAGGTGAGCGAAACCGCGCACCGGATCAACGCGCGGGCGAGCCTGGTGCGCGGCGCCTCGCTGGTACAGCTGGACGACCCCGAAGCGGTGCGCGCCAGACGTGTGCTGGTTGTCGAGGATGGACCGACCATCACCCACGGCGGCATGCCTTACGGGGCGGGTTACGTGGCGGCCACCCAGGCCCAGGCGGCGGAGGTCATCGATCCGCGCAGCTCCGCGGCGGCACCGATCGCCGCACTCTACGCCCAGTATCCGCACATCGGCGCGGTGCTGCCGGCGGTGGGCTATCATGCGAAGCAGCTACAGGCGCTGGAGCAGACCATCAATGCCGCCCAGGCCGATGTGGTGGTGTCCGCGACCCCCTGCGATCTGGCTGCGCTGATCGATATCGATAAACCCGTGGTGCGCGCCCGCTACGAGTTCGCCGAGGTCGGCGAACCCTCGCTCAGCAGCCTGGTGGAGACTTTTCTGAAGCAACGCGGGCTCGGCAGTTAAGGTTGTCCCCGGGCTTCGCTTTGCTCAGCCCAGGCTACGTCTGGCCAGCAAATGCTGGTAACCTTGGCTGAGCGCAGCGAAGCCCGGGAACCAATACCCCTGCCCACTGTTATGGCGCATACCACTCGATACCGGCGGCATCCGGCCTGATGATGGTGCCCGCCTCGCCGCGCAGGATCGCTTGAGCATCCTCGAGCCTGCCGATGGCGGCCATGGCGCCGGTCTGGTCGACGAACTCGCAGGCCGCTTCCACCTTGGGCGCCATGGAACCGGCTGCAAATGCCAGTTCGCGCAGCGAACCCGGCGAGGCACGACGCATGGCGCGCGCCGACGCGGTTGCCCAGTCGCTGTACACGGCATCCACATCGGTCAACATCAGGAACGCCTCGGCGCGCAGCTGGCGGGCCAGCAAGGCGCTGGCGAAGTCCTTGTCGATCACGGCTTCGACACCCACCAGGCTGCCGTCGGGGCGGCACACCACGGGAATGCCGCCACCGCCGGCACAGATGACAATCACGCCCTGAGACGTCAGCAGTTCGATCACGGCCAGCTCGAAAATCCGCTTCGGCCGCGGCGAGGCTACCACGCGCCGATAACACTCACCATCGCGCGCCATGGCCCAGCCGCGCTCGCGGGCCAGCTGACGCGCCTGCACTTCGTCGTAGAGCGGGCCAATCGGCTTGCTCGGGTGGCGGAACGCCGGGTCGTTACCGTCCACCTCGATCTGGGTGAGCAGGACGGCACAGCGGTAGGCGGGCGGCAGCAGATTGTTGAGCTCCTGCTCGATCAGATAACCGATCATGCCTTCGGTTTCCGCATCCAGGATATCGAGCGGATAGGCCTGTTCCGGCGTGCCGGCGGCGCTCTGCAGCGCCAGCAGCCCGACCTGCGGTCCGTTGCCGTGGGAAATCACCAGCTCGTGCCCGCGAGCAATGGGTGCCAGCGCGGCCGCCGCGGTCGCGACATTGCGGCGCTGGTTGTCCGCGCTGGGCGACTCATCGCGGCGCAGCAGCGCGTTACCACCCAGGGCGATCACGATACGCATGGTTGAACATCGCTCCTATTACCAAGGAACTTCCGATTAATTCGCTTCTCGTCATCCCGGCGCATGCCGGGATCCAGTGAATTCAACGCTATGGATTCCGGCATGCGCCGGAATGACGGATTAATCAGAGGTTCCCTAAACACTGCACTGACAAAGCCTCATGTCGCCCCGCGCCTTCGCGGCGCATTCTGTCTAGAGGTCGTGTTCGACCACTGCGCCAGCGCGCAGCGGGCGCTTTTTCACGTACTCGGACGTCATCGCCGCCAGCAGAGCCGCGTAGTTGAGGTAAAACACCAACGCGTCGCCGACGCACAGCTCGCCACCGGCGTCGGTCACATCGAGCACCGTATAGTCGCTGGAGGCGCCGAGGATCCTTACCCGCGCATCCAGGGGCGTGAGACCCTCCACCTGGACATCCTCGCGCCCCACGTTGAGCAGCGCCCTGTCGATGGCTCCACGGTCTTCGATCAGGGGCTGGTTCCCGAACGCGTCCTCGCTGCGCTCCCCCACCGGCCGCGACGGTTTGCGCTTCAGTTCCAGCACCTCGGCGTGCAGCAGGAAGGCATCCTGCGCCGTGCCCGGCCAGGGTCGACGGTGAACGGTCTCGCGTCCCAGCAGAATCGCCTCGCCGATGCGCGCGTGGTTAATCCGTCCCGGCATTCGTCCCGACGCGATCAGTTCCAGGCCGCTGGAGTTTGCGCCCGACACCCAGTCCAGCTGCAGCGCGAAGCGCTGCTCGACCGCTTCGGCGAGCTCCACCAGGCGCTGCATATTGTGCTCGCTGGGCACCACACCGCTGAAACAGGCCAGATTGGAGCCCAGACCAACGATGCGAATCCCCGGCAAACGCACCGCCTGTTCTACCAGGGGCAGCAGATCGTCCGGCCAGACGCCTTCGCGCAAGTCGCCAAGATCCACCATCAGCATGACCTCATGCACAACGTGGCGCTGCGCGGCGGCGCGCGACAATGCCTGCAGCACCGCAAGCTCGGAGTTCAGGCTCCAATCTGTGGACTCGATGACCTGCGCCGCGCCCGACAGCGGTGGGAGGCGCAACAGCAGGCAGCGGGCTTCAATACCCGCGCCCCTGATACGCTCGATATTTTCCAGGCGCGAGTCGGCCAGCGATACCACACCGCCACGCAGCATCGCCCGCGCCACCTCCGGATGACCGCACACACACTTGGTCACCCCGGCAACCGCGATACCGTGCTGCCCGCACAGCCCGCTGATCGCCGCCGCGTTGTGCTCGATCTTGTCGAGGTCGATGCTGAGGTACGGGTGTGTCACGGGCTATTCTTCCAGTTCGCGCAGTCGGGTTACCAGGAAACTCGCCACCTGCCGGCCCGTGGTGCCGCGCCCGAAGCCCGCGTCCATGCCGCAGGCGCGCGCCAGCTCATCGTTGATCTGGGTGCCGCCGGCAATCAGCACCAGGCGCCGGCGCAGACCACGCTGCTGCGCGAGCGCGTGCAGTTGCCGCATGTGGCGCTTGTGCACATCGCCGTGGGTGACAATGGTCGATATCAGGATGGCGCGGGCGCGGCGCTGTTCGGCCGCCTCCAGCAGCCGTTCGACCGACACCGAGGTGCCGAGGTCGTGGCAATGAAAGCCGTAGCGCTCGATGCCGCCGTGCTTGATATCGAGGATTTCGTGCAGGCCCACCGAGTGCTCGTCTTCACCTACCGTGGCCGCGACCAGGTGGATGTCGCGACCGCGCACCCAGGCTTCGATGTCGGTGTCGTCGAGCAGGGTTGCGGCGGCTGCCGCGGGCAGATCATCTATCCGCACCGCGACATCCAGCCGGCCCTTGATCTCGAACACGCTGCCCTCGGCGGGGTGCAGCAGGCGGCGGCTGATCACCTCGGGATCAGCCAGCCCCATGTGTCGCGCCATCTCCAGCGCCGCCGCCTCCGCAACCTCGGTACGCTCCGGCACCAGCAGCGTCACACAGACGATTCCATCGCCGTGCTTCTCCACCTCGGGCCGCAGCATACCGGCCGCACGCTCCGCGAGCGGTTCGCGCAGGCGCTGCTCGACGCTGTCCCCGGCATCGAGTTCATCGATGTACTGGATCTTGTCAGGATCGCACAGCGTGCAGCCGCCATAGTCCGCGCACGGCCTGCCCGCGCCGGTGGCATAGACATTGGCGCCGAAGTGGCTGCACACCGGCGCGCCGTAGCCGGGTGCGCGCGCCACCACGCTGCCGGCACCGTCGCCGCCGTCCGGCTCACGCGCAATGCCGTCGCCGTTGCGCTCCGGGAAACAGCCCTGATCCACGAACTGCGCGTCCGCCACCGCGGCGTAGTACCCCCCGTTGGCGACCAGCTCCTCCAGAAACAGCACGGCGCGTTCCTTGAGTTCGCGCACCTGTTGACGCAGCGGGCCGTTCTGTTTCAGCTCGATCATGTCCATCATACCGTCGAGTCCCATCAGGGTCTGGCGGGCGGCGTCGACGCCCGCCACATTGTTGTGGTGCCAGGGGATATTGCGACCTTCATCGGGCGTGATGGTGCTCTGGATGTCCGCCGACGTAAGGCGCGACAGCAGGGTATCGAGCACGTGCGTGACCGTCGCCTCCTGGGTGTCGGATTCCATATACCGCGTGTTCTGCTGGGCGCGGAAGCGGTAGCCCTCGAACAGCTCGCGCAGCGCCACCGCATAGGGCAGGTCGAGGCGCAGCTTGGGCGCCGGCGGCGCGCTCGGTGGCACGGTGGAAAGCGCGATCAAGTCGGCCGGCATGCCGGCGGCGCGCGAGTAGCCGGTATTGACGGCGTGCTGCACGAACAGCTCCGGTGTCACCTTCCAGGCCTGCTTGGCCGTGGCGTTGGCGTTGTGCGCACCGTCCAGCTGCAGGATGCCGGCATCGGCCAGGATCTTCTTGGCTTCGGCGGCATCGACAAAGGAGCGGTGCATGTTGATATCGCGGTACAGCACATTGTACTGGGGGTCCTGGTGCGCACCATTGACCCCCTCCTCCGCAAACAGCACCGCCATCTCCGGTCCCGCCAGGCCGCTGACATAGGAATGCAGATTGATGGGCCGGCCCACCTCGTCCTCGATGGCGTCGAGCGCCTTGCGGGTAGCGCGGATCTGCTTGCGGGTGACCGGAATGCCGCCCACGCCCTCCGGCGTGCCCTCGATCAGTCCGTCGATATGCGACTGGCCGGTGGTGCGTATCACCATAATGTGGTCGGCGCCGTGCCAGGCCGCCATGCGCATGCGGCGCAGGTCGTCCTCGAAGCGCCCGGAGGCGATCTCGGTGGTGATCACCATGTCGCACTGGGGGTCGATGCCACCGAAATAATGCGCTGCGGGCAACGCAACCGAATGCACCAGGTCCTCGGTGATATTGCGATACACGAATGGACCCAGCGCAGGGTCGTCGCGCTGGTGGCGCCAGCGCCAGCCCCGGCGGCGCGGGCGGTAATGGTCGAGATCCTCGAGCACGGTGCGCAGATCCAGCTTCTCATCGGGCGATAGCTTCATGGCAACGCGTCCCAGTGCTGACCCGCCAGCAAGGCGCTGCCCGCCTCACGCACGCTGATGCGCTTCGCTCTGGCCAGCTCCAGCACCAGGCGGCCGGCACCCTCGCCGAGCAGGCCGCGCGCCTGCATACGCGCGACAAGCTGCCCGGCCTCGATACTGGAAAACCCCATGCGCAGCAGCACCGAGCGTTCGATTGACGGCGTGGTATGGGTGCGCGCCTCTTCGATGAGCGGCGCGACAATCTGGTCGACCAGCACCCAGAAGCGCTCCTGCAGTTCGCTATCGGACAGCGCCTTGAGGTGCTGGCGGCGCGACTCGAAATCATCTGGCCTCGGCTCGCAACTCATCCATAGTTTCCTCTACAAAGGCGCGCCCGCTGCGGGTCTCGGCGGCCAGAAAGTCAATATCGATGTCGCTCAGCTGCGCATGCTCCGGCAACGAAGCAAGCGCATTGCGCAGATAGGAACGCCGCACATGGTCCAGATCGACGTCCACCACCTGCAGCTGTGACGGGTGCTCGGGAATCACGATGCGCTCACCGGGCCGGTTGTCGCGCGGGTCGCCGCGTTCCACCGCCACTCCCATACGGCGGGCGAGATTCAGCTGGGCAATCGGGTGTTTGCCTGCGCCGGTGTACTCGGTCTCCTGGACTACAATGATCTG
>CBDTYI010000100.1:0-8771 GCA_965364565.1 uncultured Gammaproteobacteria bacterium
TTCATCGACCTGGCTGCGGATGTCTGCCTGCGCCTTGGCCAGTTCCAGTTCCTTGTTGATCAACGCGTGGACGCGCTCCAGACGCGGCAACAGTTCGACCGCTTCCAGTACCGCCTGTTGCTCTTCTTTGGCCGAAGTCGTCAGGCTGGCGGCGAAATCCGCCAGGTGAGACGGGTCGTTGGGATGGAAGTGTTCCAGAAACAGCTTGAACTCTTCGCCGTACAACGGGTTGAGGGGGATCAGCTCCTTGATGGTATTGATCACAGCCACCGCGTAGGCCTTGACTTCCGGGACCTCCTGGTAGCGGGCCTCCGGCAGGTACTGCACCCGTGCGGTAAAAGGCGGTGCTTCATTCAACCACTTCGATACCCGGAAGCGCTCCACGCCCTCCAGCAGCACCTGCAATCGGCCGTCCTGCTTGCCGAGGCGGTGTATGCGGCAGGCCGTGCCCATGCTGTAGAAATCGGCAACCTTTACCCGGTGGGGGCGCGCGCCGCGGGCCAGCAGCAGGCCCACGACACCATTCGCGTTCTCCTGGGCGGCACGAATGGTGTCGCCCCATTTGTCCGGGTCAAGGAGCAGCGGAATGGCCTGGCCGGGGAAGAACGGTCGCTCCGTCTGGGGCAGGATGGGGATGGCGCCGGGCAGTACATCCTTGGCGCGTACCAGTTCGTTGGCGCTCTCGGCGCTGACTTGTTCCGGGTGCTCTATGTCCATGTGTCCCTTTATTGCGTCGAGGTTAACTCACTAGATGGAGCGCCATGGTAGAGAATTCAAGCGGCGTCGTGAACCGCATGGCAGCGATGTCAGTTATCCACAGTTCCTGTGGATAATGTTGTGGACGAAAGGTGCGAATAGCACCGTAATCCGCAAGAACGTAACTCCGCTGTTAAATCGATCATTTTTACCTCAATTTGATAAATATATATAGAACAATTAGTTAAAAATGATTTCTAGATCTGAAGTCAAGCGATGCCGGCTTGATGCAGGAATTTTCCTACTGTTCTGTTACGGCTGTGAATAAGCGGATCGGGAGGGGCGAAACGCGGCGCGAAAAGTCAAGATCAGGAAACGCCGTTTAGTGGTGTTTTTCCACCCCCCGCTGCCGGTGCAGGCGCTCTCGCCCGCGGGTGGCAGGCTCGCTCGGCGCTGGCGTTGAGTTGGCCATCGCTCCTGCTTACACTGCCTGAAACGACAATCGACACCAGGGCGCGTGCGTGAACTCAAAGCCAGATGATGTGCGGTCCGGAGACTGCCCGCTTTGTGACAGTTACCGGGTTGCGGCGGGCGTGCGTGACGAGATGTGCGCCGGGGATGGGGGAGTGCGCCCGCACTGGCGCTATCTGACGCGCGCCCTCGGAGACATGGGCAGCGACGAGCTGCAGCGCCGTTACCGCGAAACACAGCGCCTGATCCGCGATAACGACGTCACCTATAACATCTACGACGATCCGCGCGGCATGGGGCGCCCGTGGCAGCTCGACCTGATGCCGATGCTGATCGAGAGCGACGAGTGGCGCGACATCGAGGCCGGCCTTATCCAGCGCGCCGAGCTGCTGAACCTGGTGCTGGGCGACCTGTACGGGCCGCGGACCCTGGTGAGCAAGGGCATACTGCCCGCCGAGCTGGTGTTTTCGCACCCGGGTTTCCTGTATCCCTGCGCAGGCATAGAGCATCCGGAACGGCGCCCGCTGATGTTCTACGCCGCCGACCTGGCGCGCTCGCCGGACGGGCAGATGTGGGTACTGGCCGATCGCGCCCAGGCGCCTTCCGGCGCCGGCTATGCGCTGGAGAACCGGTTGGTGGTTTCGCGCGTGCTGCCGAGTCTGTACCGCGATGCCCACGTGCACCGGCTGGCGACCTATTTCCGCACCTCACGCCAGGCGTTGGCACGCCTGGCGCCGCGCACCGCAGACCAGCCCAACATCGTGCTGCTGACCGCCGGTCCGGCCAACGAGAGCTATTTCGAACAGGCCTACCTGGCCAGCTACCTGGGTTACACGCTGGTGCAGGGCGGCGATCTGGTGGTGCGCGACGGCAAGGTCTGGTTGACCACGCTGGCGGGCTTGCGGCCGGTGGATGTCATCCTGCGGCGCATGGACGATAGTTTTTGCGACCCGGTGGAACTGAGGGAGGATTCCTATCTCGGTGTCCCGGGACTGGTCAACGCGGTGCGCACCGGCGGGGTGGGAGTCGCCAATCCGCTCGGCAGCGGGATACTCGATAATCCGGCCTTGATGGCATTCCTGCCCAGGCTCGCACAGCAGCTGCTGGGCGAGGATCTGCGCCTGCCCTCGGTGACTACCTGGTGGTGTGGTGATCGGCAGCAGCGTGACCACGTGCTCGCCAACCTGGAACGCCTGGTGATCAAGACCGTGCACCACGGTGTCGGTTACCGCTGCGTGTTCGGTTCCAGGCTCAGCGCCGCGGAGCGCGACGAGCTCGCCGAGCACATCCGCGCGCGGCCGTATCTGTTCGTCGGTCAGGAGGTGCTCGACATGTCCACGGTACCGGTGCTGGCGGAACACGGTCTGGAGGCGCGGCGCGCTGTACTGCGCAGTTTCCTGGTCTCTGATGATCAGGATTACCTCGCCATGCCGGGCGGGCTGACGCGGGTCGCTGCCGCCGGCGCCAGCCTGATGGTATCGAGCCAGGCCGGTGCACTCAGCAAGGACACCTGGGTACTGGCCACCGAGCCGGAGAAACGCGTCAGCCTGCTGGGTGAGACCCGCCAGGTGCAACCGCTGCACGGGGAGGATGCCGAGCTGCCCGGGCGCGTGGCCGACAACCTGTTCTGGGTGGGTCGCTATGCGGAGCGCGCCGAGTTCAACAGTCGCCTGCTGCGTCTGACCCTGCGGTTTCTGGTCACCGGGGAAAATGACTACAGCGGCTGCCTGCAGCGTCTTCTGGTGGCCGTCACCGAGCAGACCGTGACTCACCCGGGTTTTGTGGGCGCCGGTGCCGAGCAGCGCCTGCAGGCACCGGAGCAGGAACTGCTGTCGGTCATCGCCGACCGGAAACGCGCCGGCAGTCTGTCGCAGACCATGCATAATCTGCTGCTGGCCGCGCGTTCGTTGCGCGACCGCCTGTCTACCGACACCTGGAGCGTGGTGAATGATATCGACGACGAGCTGTATTCGCTGCAGCATATCGCCCCCGCACGACTGGCCGACGCGCTCGATGAACTGGACAACCTGGTCAAGGCCCTTTCGGCGTTCAGCGGTCTGACGCTGGAGAATATGGCACGCGGTCGCGGCTGGACCTTCCTGGACATGGGGCGGCGTCTGGAGCGCGCCATTCAGACCACGCGATTGATCAACTCCCTCTTGGTGCCGCCCGGCGACGATACCGCGGCGGCAGTGCTGATGGAGTCCTTGTTGCTGGTGGTGGAAAGCATGATGAGCTACCGGCGCCGCTACCGCAGCGGTGTTTCTGTTGCAAGCCTGCTGGAAATGGTAGTCACCGACGCGCTCAACCCGCGTTCGCTGGCCTACCAGCTGGCGCGCATGGAGGAACACGTCAATGATCTGCCCGACGAGCGGCAGCCCGGATATCTCAGCGACCTGAAACGGCTGGCACTGGAAAGCGCCACCCTGGTTCGGCTGGCGGACGTGGGCCAGCTCGCCGAGGTGAACCCGCAGACACAGCGGCGCGACACCCTGGCGGCGTTCCTGGGTGGCATGAGACAGCGCCTGCCGGCGCTGTCCAACAGCCTGGCCGCCGCTTACTTCCAGGTCGCCGAGACACCGCATCAACTGGTCCAGTTTCGGGTCCCGAGCGAGTCATGAAATTCAGGGTCAGACACACCACCCACTATCGTTACAGCGCGCCGGTGTCGCTGTGTCACAACGTTGCGCACCTGCGTCCGCGCGCCACCGCCACGCAGAGCTGCTACAGCAGCCAGTTGAGCGTCTTGCCCGCCCCTGCCCACGTGCACGCCTGGGAGGATCTGTTCGGCAATCTCCAGGATGCGTTCAGTATCCAGCAGCCGCATAGCGAGCTCAGCGTCACGGCGCTGAGCGAAGTGGAAGTGGTATCCGCCGGCGACCTGCTGGCCAGTGCCTTTCCCATTGCCTGGGAGCAGGCGCTGGATCACCTGCGTGAAGCCGGCGACCCGCAGGTGCTTGAGGCGCGGCAGTTCAGGCTGGAATCAAACTTTGTCGAGTTCGGTTCCGGCCTCATCGAGTATGCAGCGCCTTCCTTTGCGGCGGGGCGACCGCTGCTGGAGGCGGTGCACGACCTCATGCAGCGCATCCATCGCGACTTCACCTACGATCCGCACTTCAGCAACATCGCCACCCCGCTGCACCAGGTGCTGGAGCACCGGCGCGGGGTCTGCCAGGACTTCGCGCACCTGGCGATCGCCTGCCTGCGAGCGCAGGGTCTGGCGGCGCGCTATGTCAGCGGTTACCTGGAAACTCTGCCGCCGCCCGGCGAGACGAAGCAGATCGGCGCCGATGCCTCGCACGCCTGGTTCGCTGTCTACGTGCCCTACCAGGGCTGGGTCGACTTCGATCCGACCAACGACCAGATCCCCGCCGACCGCCACATCACCGTGGCCTGGGGGCGCGACTACGCCGACGTGGCGCCGCTCAAGGGTGTGGTATTCGGCGGCGGCCAGGGGCATAAGCTCGAAGTGGCGGTCGACGTGGAGCGAATCTGACCGGTGGATTCATAGCAGACGCGCCGGCTACGGGGATTCACATCGAGCACGCGGAGGTCGCAGAGGATTTTTCCCGCCGGTTTGGGAATGCCACCCGCCTCGCACCGGCCGAGGGCGTCGCATGGAGCCACTGTAATCATCTGTCGCCAGCGGTGGTAAGCTTGTCAGCCCGCTAATGCTGCGGCAGCGAGACGCGAGAATACAGCGACATGTTTACCCGGCTATTCAGACCCAGGTGGGAGCACAGCGACCCGCGTATTCGCCGCAAGGCCTTTGAGTCCGGCGACGCACCCGTGGAAGCGGTGGTCGAGGCGGCCCGCGCGGACCCCGACCCCGCGGTGCGGGAGTGTGCGGTGCAGCGCCTCGAGGATCTGGATCTGCTCGCCGAGCTGGCCCGTTCCGATGCGTCCGCTGCCATACGCGAGGCCGCCGGCCGCCGCCAGCGTACTCTGCTGGGTGGGCCCCTGCAGGACGGCCCGCCATTGGAGGCGCGGCTGCAGGCCATCCGGCGTGCGCCGTCACCCGGGCTGTGCGCATTCCTGGCGCGCCAGGCGGAAATTGCGGAGCTTCGCAGCGCGGCGCTGGCAGAGGTGCAGGACATTGAGCTGCTGTGCGCCGTGGCGGTCGACGATCCGGTGGCGGCGGTGCGCCGTGCTGCGCTCGAGCGTATCGAGGAACCGCAGGGCTGGGAAGTTGTGGCGCGTAACGCGCGCAACAAGGATAAACAGATCAGCCGTCTTGCCCGCGAACGTCTGGATGCTTTCCACCAGACGCGCTCCGAGCAGGAGACCGCCGAGAGGATGTGCGGCTCCCTGGAGCGCCTGGCCGAGGCTGCCGCGACTGCTGCCGCCCGGGCCGACTTCAACCGCCTGACCCTGCAGTGGCGGAAACTGGACTGCCCGTTACCCGCATCTGTACAGGAACGCTTCGAAGCTGCCAGCCAGAAAGCGGCAGTGGCCATCGAACGCTTCGAGGCGCTGGCGAGCCAGAGGCGCGCGCTGTGCGCCGAGCTGGACGCGCTGCTGGCCAGGGTGCGCGACAGCGGTGGCCAGGATGCTGCTGCAACTCAGGCTCAGTCGCGAGACTTGCAGGATATGCGCCACCGCTGGGAGGCGCTGACTGCCGACACGGATCACAACGACGCTCTGGCCGAACAGTTCGCCGACCTTGCGAAACAGGTCGAGCGCGAAGTCCAACGCCTCGCCAACGATGCAGCGCGTGCCGCCCAGCTGCGAGCGCTGATCGAAACCGCCAAGACAATTCTCGATGACGCCGCCGAGCTCGAAGAGCGCCGGGTCAAGGAGCTCAAACACCGCTGGAGCGAACTCGAACGGCCGGATACAAAAGCTCTGGCGGACGATTTGCAGCAGCAGTTCGACAGCGTGCTGCACGCCCTGCGTGAGCGCCTGAACCGGCAGATCCAGCAGCGCGAGCAGGCCCTGGAACAAGCGGGGCGGTTCGTCGTCGAGCTGGAACAGACGCTGCAGAAGGGAGAGCTGGAACACGCCTTGTCGCTGCGTGACCGCATCCGCCATCGCCTGAAGACCGCCAAGGGTATCGATGAGCCGAAACGCGCCGCCCTGCAGCGGCGTCTGCACGCCATGCAGCCGCAGCTCGACACCCTGCGTGACTGGCGGCACTGGGGGTCGGGTCAGTCGCGCGAGCGCCTGTGCGACGAAATCGAGGCGCTGGCAGACGCTGCGCTCGATGCTGCGGACATCGCCGCGCGGGTACGTACCGCGCGCGAGGCATGGAAACACATTGATCGCGCCGAAGGACCGGCGCCCGGACCGCTCTGGGAGCGCTTCGACGCGGCCTGTACGCGAGCCTATGCGCCGTTTCAGGAACAACGCCGCGAGCAGATGGCACAGCTCGAGGCGCACCACGAACAGAAGCAGGCATTGTGTGCCGAGCTGGAGGCACTGGCGCGCGACACCGACTGGAAGACCGTCGACTGGAGCGAAGCCGACCGTGTCATACGCAGCCTGCAGCAGCGCTGGCGCCGCATCGGGCCGGTGCCCCGAAAAGCGACCAGAGCACTGGAGCGACGCTACCGCAATGCACGCGACAGCCTGGAAACCCATCTGGGGCGGGAACGCGAACGCGAGCTGCGCCGCCGCCGGGCTATGATTGCGCGCGTCGAGGCGCTGGCCGATGCCGCCGACCCGCGCGCCGCGGGCGACGAGGTCAAACAGGCGCAGAGAGACTGGAAGCCCACAGTGCAGGCCGACCGGCGCACCGAACAGGCGCTGTGGCAGCAGTTCCGCAGCGCCTGTGATGCGGTCTTTCAGCGCATCAGCGCCGAGCGCGATGCCACTGTGCGGGAACTTGAATCCAACCTGCAGCGCAAGCACGCGCTGTGCGATGAGCTGGATGCCCTGCTCGGCGACGCGGACGCCGATATCCGCGTGGTCACCAGGCGCGTTGCGGAGCTGGGCGATGCCTGGCTCGCAGCGGGAGCGGTTCCACGCAAGGCTGAGCAGGCGCTTGCAGCACGCTACACGTCGCTGCAAAAACGCTTCGCGCAGCGCCAGCGGCAAGCCGCGCAGACCGCCGCACAGCGGGAACTGGACGGCACAGGCGAGCGTGCCCGGCTGTGTGAACGTCTGGAGATCGGAGTGTTGGCGGGTGGTATGGCGGAGCCGGACCGGCAGGCGCTGCGCGACCAAACGGAGCAGGCGTGGCAGGCGCTCGCCCCCCGGGATGGCGCCTGTGAGACCGCGCTGCGGGAACGCTTCGAGCTGGCCGGCCGCGCGCTGGCCGGAGATGCGCAGGCGCGTCAGGCGCTCGAGACCGGGCTGGAAAAGAATCTGAAGCGGCGACAGGAACTGTGCCTGCAGATGGAAATCGAGGCGGGAATCGATTCGCCTCCCGAGTATGCCGATGCGCGCATGCAGTTGCAGGTATCACGCCTGGAGGATGCCTTGAAACACCGCCAGGAAGATGCCGCCGGCGATCGGCTGCGTGCCCTGCAGATGGCCTGGTATCAGGCCGGCCCGGTGCCGGAGGCAGAGATGGCTGCGCTCGAGGCCCGATTTGCACGCGCTCTCGCGGGGCTGCAGCGACCTTAGCTGGCAGAGCGGTGATCCGTGGCCGGAAGGAGCAGAGCACTCGATGCTCACCGAGATCCGCGCTCGCCAAGGTAATCGTCCCGGTTGCGGCTCGCACGAGCTGCGCGCGAAAGGAAATGTAGATCGAAGCGGTTCAGGAAGCCAACGCTACAGCCGCTAAAAAGGAACTCCGCTGCGACGCGCCTTGCCTGCTGATGAACACGATCGGCCTGCCAGCTGTGCTGAGAGTATGGATAATGAGTGAATTGTTAAACCCACAGGAAGCTTGGATATGAATCGCAACGCCATGATTTCCATCCGCGAATCGCTGCTTGCATGCCTGAACAGCCTGGAGCTGATCGAGGCGAACGGTGATCGCATAACCACCTACGAGAGGTTACAGGAAATCATTTCGACGCTGGAATATACCGCCTGGAAGACCAAGACCGAGCTTTTGCAGATGAGAGAGCCGCGCGTATCGATGTCCGATGACGAGTAGGCCCGCGCGCAAAACCTTGCCGATAGCCGCCTTCTAGGTGAACCGATCTAAGCGTCAGCCAGTCTCGACCCCGCCTCTGCCCGCTTAGAAGACGCCGGCAGATAATACGGTCAGACGCTCACAGTCATGCGCCTGCGACACTATGCCGCATGTTCGATCACCCGTTTTTGATAATTGTCAATGGGTGAACTTCGCGTTTATGCAAACCTGCAGTCAAACGTATTCCAAGCCAGTCGGTGAGTTAAGCATCAGTGATCGTGGCGAGCCTGCTGGTCAGTGCGTCCGGTTGCAGTGGTGCGCAAATTTGAAACAGGTGCTATGGAGACCATTATGATTGTCGATGCGTTTACAGTTTTTGGTGCCTTTCTAGCAGTACTGATAGTGGTGGCGTTGTTCTATGTCGGCAAGCGAAGAACGCTCTGAACGCTGCTGAAATTGGAATTGCGGGTACCCCTCGAACTCTCCTCCGACGTGGGAGTTTGCCGTTACCCTGGTAGCGGCAATCTTTTTTCCAAGGCGTTCAGACCGCCTCGCCGCGGTTGAGCCGCGCCCGCGCCTG
>CBDTYI010000101.1:0-8763 GCA_965364565.1 uncultured Gammaproteobacteria bacterium
GAACTGGGTGGAGGTCTCAAGGAAGGCGCCGCCGAGTCGCTGGGCGGCGCCGCAGAAGGAGGAAAGGAAAAGCTCAAGGGTCTGCTCGGGAAATAGAGCGCTGCGCTTGACGCTATGTGCGCGGAAAGCCATTTTTTGGCTTCTCCTCATTACCGGCGCCTGAGCGACGCGAACAAGAAGTACTGCCGAGCCATTCAGGCGAATCCACTCCGGATGGTGGTCGGAGCGTGCTCTCACATGAGGCGGTTCAAGCGTTTGTCGACAAAATCAATGAACAGCCGCACTTTCGCCTGCTGGTAACGCCGGTCCTGGTAGACGGCGTAGATACCGGCACTGCCACAATCATAGTCGGGCAACAGATGCTCCAGACGGCCCGCCTCGATGTCGTCTGCAACGAGAAAATTGGACAACGCAGCGATACCCGCGCCCCCTAACAGGAAGGACCGGACTGCAATTGCGCTGTTGGTCTTCACCCGCCCCCTGGCCTGCACAGTGTCCTGGCGTTTGTTTCGGGTAAAGATCCAGTGGTAGGGTGTCGGCAACAGCGTGAAGATAATCCACTCGTGGTTGGCAAGCTGTGCAGGCGATTTTGGCCTGCCACGACGTTCGATGTAGTCGGGTGAGGCGCACAGCAGGCGCGGCGAATCACAGAGTTTGCGTGCCACCAGGTTCGAATCGTCCAGCCATCCGACGCGGATACTCACATCGATGCCTTCCTTGACCATATCCACTACCCGATCATCCAATAACAACTCCACATTCAGCGCCGTGTAGTGCTGGGTGAATTCTCTCACCAGCGGAGTCAATTGACTCCCGAAACTGACCGGCCCGGCCACCTTCAGCGTGCCCATCGGTTCATCCTGCAGCTGGCTGATGCGGCGCGTTGCCTCCTCCGCCTCTTCGACTATGCGCGCACAGCTTCGATAGTAGATTTCCCCCGCTTCGGTCAGGCTCAGGCTGCGGGTGGTTCGATTCAGCAGACGCACGCCGATGCTCTTCTCCAGCAGGGCAACGTGACGGCTGACCGCAGAGCGGGCAATGCCCAGCCGCTTCGCGGCGCCGGAAAAGCTCTGCGTATCGACGACGTGGAAGAAAATAATCACGCGCCTGAGGTCATCCATGGTCGCCCCTATTGTTCTCTTATTTAGAACACAGCTGTATTACTGGTTCACATTGTTATCTTCAGATTACCTGTCTAGACTCCCTAGTCAATATTAAGCACGTTCTTATTTGCTTAATTTCGGCCTGATCAACGAGACCGATTGCGAGGTCCGGGTATGTTCAAAGCAAGCAAAGCCATGCGCATCTTCTTCTTTAACGTCGCTGTCCTGATCCTGGTCGGCATCGGCCTGACCGGCTTCGAACGCGTGCACTGGTTCGCCTATTTCATACCGGCGTTCATGTTGTTCGCCGCCGCTTCGGGAATCTGTCCGGGGATGATCGTGACACAGAAACTTTTCGGGAAAGATTGACGGGCGTGTGCGGTCAGCAGCGCTGCAACCCGTCGCAAGACTCTGAACTGAGGCAGAGAGGATCGCACTATGAAACCAAAACGAATTCGTCAAGCAACGCAGATCAAGGCCTCTCCGGAGAAGATGTGGGGGATCTTATCCCAGTACGGGAATGTCTCACTCTTCCATGCCGGTGTCGTGAAGTCACTGAAAGAACACGGCAGCCAGGACCAGGCGTCGCTGGGGTGTGAACGCATCTGCAATATTGTTGACATGGGGATGAAGATCACACTGAAAGAACGCATCGTGGACTATGTGGAAGGCGAGTCGTACAAATACGAGGTGTATGAATGGAAGAACTTCCCGATCCGGCAGATGTCGTTTGGTTTCAGCATCATTGACTCGACCCCGGCGACCACGACACTGGCGATCGACATTGAGTATCAGGCTAAGCCCGCCATCCTGACGCCGCTGCTGGCCCGGAAAATGAGAACGCTCGCGGGCGATGTCCTGCTGGGTTACAAGCACTACGCTGAAACAGGAGAAAAACGGGTACCCATCAGGGAGCTGAGAAATCTGTACAGGGCGCACAAGGCGCGTGCGGCGCAACATGCCAAGAGCCCGGCGCAACCCTGACAGCGGTCACTGCCTGCAGGCACATGGCTGCGGGCCGTTTTGGTGATGGCGCCGGAAGACGGCGCTGCTAAAGGCTAATCGCGACGCTCTCCACCGTCCAGCGTCGCAGTATATCCTGGTCGACGCTCACGCCGAGACCAGGGCCTTGCGGAACCGGCGGCGGACGGCCGCCGTAACCGAACTGCAACAGCGGCACAGCCGGATCTTCACGCAGCAGGAAGCGCCCGAAACAGCCCTCGGCGTAGGTTACCGGCTGCACCGCCTGCGCCAGGCGCAGCTGCGCTGCCGAGAGCAGCGAGGATTCGCCCACCTGGCAGCCGAGCTGCAGGACCAGGCCGGCATCGAGCGCCTGACGCGCGCGGTTGTGCGCGGCGACCAGGCCGCCGCATTTGGAGATGCGTACACTGGCGGCGGTGCAGGCGCCTGCCTTGATGAGTCGCTGCAGGGAGGCGCGCGTGCTGAGGCTCTCGTCAACCATGACGCCCAGCCGCGTCGCTGTCACCAGCTGGGCCAGCCCTTCGATATCATCGGCCGCGATGGGCTGCTCGAAGGACTGCACACCGTAGCGCCCCATGGCCAGCATGGCGTGTATGGCCTGCTCGGTGTCCCAGGCCATGTTGGCGTCCACACGCACGTCGAAATTGCGCCCGAACACCCGCCGCAGCAGGCGCACGGCCGCGACGTCTTCGGCAGCATCGACCTTGAGCTTCACCTGGCGGATACCGAAAAGCCGCTGTTTGAGCGCCGACTTCACCAGCCGCCAGCCCTTGTCGGCAGACAGCACCCCGCTGTAATGAAAAGTCTCGGGCAGTGCAGCCGGTGCATCGCTCAGGGCGCGCACACCGAATGCCTTGCCGAAGGCATCCAGCAGCGCCAGGTCGACGGCGCACCAGGCCGCGGTCTGCGGCACATCCGCCGCCACCCAGCCCGGTGTCTGTCCGTCGCATTGCTGCAGAAAGGCTTCGACATCCTGCATGGAATCGAAGCGCTGTTCGAAGACCCGCGGCAGGATGTCATCGCGCAACATGGCAAACGCCGACGCGCGGCTTTCGCCGGTGACGTATTCGCGCGGCAGTGATTCGCCGAAACCGACCTCACCGGTATCGGTGGTGCACTTCAGGAACAGGCTGTAGGAGCTGGTACGTTCGGCCGCGGCGTGCTTGAACGGCTTGCGGAACGGCAGGTCAACCGCGAACAGTTCGAATGATGTGATACCTGCCATTCGTTTTCCTTCTTTTGTGCAGATGCTGCAGTAACCAGCGCATCATTCTCAGATTCGTAGGTTGGGCTGAGCCGCGGCGAAGCCCAACACCACCCTCCTTGTGGCTTATCGGGTTTCGTGGAACGATGGACAAGCAGACCGAAACCGATGTCAAACTCGAGTTTGATGGACTGTCTCGTTGGGCATCGCTCCGCTCAGCCCAACCTACACACCCTCGATGTTGCGTCTCTTTATGTCTTGGTTCTTCTAACTTGATCCTTCGTGTCCTATGTGTCCTTAGTGGTTAACAAAGCGCACTAGTGATTCAGTTCCACAATGTTCTCGATTTCGGGCCGCACCACGATGGTTTCCGCTTTGGCCCGGCTCAGCAACTCGGTCTTGGCCTGGAACACGCGCTTGCCGCTCGCCGCCAGCTCGCGGCGCCCGCGCTCGTACCAGCCTTCGCGCATTACGTGCATGACCGGCGCCCCCAGGCGGGCCGAGTCGCGCTTGGCCTTGTATTCGATATTGACCTGCTTGAGGTACCGATCCACTTCGCGCAGGAAGGTGACCTGCTGCTGTTCCTCTGTCTGGCCGGCAAACTCCACCCGCAGTATGTAGCGGCTGCGCTCGGTATCGGCCTCCGCCTTGAAGTGGGCCGGCACCAGGCCGGTGATGCGCGCGGCGTTCTGCACGGCGTCGATCACCTGGTTCACACTGACTTTCTCGCCGGTGATGTTGGTCATGCCGCGCCCCTTGCGCAGGAACACGATCTCGGGTGTGCCCTGATAGCGGCCGGCGACCTGGATGACGTCGTTGATGTCATAGCGGTACAGGCCGCTGGTGGTGGTGACAAAGATGTAGTACTCGCCGTCCATCTCCAGATCGGCCGCGGTCAGGAACGGCCAGGACTCCGGGTTGTCCGGATTCGCCTCAACGTCGTCGACGGCGACGAACTCGAAGAAATTGGTGGCCACGGTCAGCACACCCTTGCTGCCCTCGTCCGACAGGGGAATGGAACCGCGCGCCTCGCTGGACAGGTAACCCCAGTCGCGCACCGGCACCGGGCGGGTGCCGTCGGGATTGAACCACTGGTCGAACTTCTCCAGGTAGTGGCCGACAGTGCCGCCCTTCCAGCAGCCGATCAGTCCGAGATCGGGCCAGTAGTCGCCCGGCACCAGCATGCCGTCGCGGCGCGAACGCATCTGTTCGAGCTGCCTGGCCCGCTCGGCATTGGCCTTCAGGCGTTTTTCCACCACCCGGCGGATGTCCGCTTTCATGTGCTGGTCTGGCGAAAGCGTTCCATCGCGGATATCGCGGATCAGTTCCTCGCTGTAGGCGTTGGCCTTGTCCATCAGCTGCAGAATGGAAGACGGATTGGCGGTAGCCATGAAGTGCACATCGTGTTCCAGGGAGATGCGCATAATGGTGTAGTACTTGGCCTGGTAATCCTCAATCTCGAACACTTCATAGGGAATGGAATAGGCGCGCCGGACAATGCCGGGCATGTTCTTGTAGATATGCCCCGACGTGGATCCATACGGCAGTCCCGAGGAGGTATGGCCCTCGATGGCGGGCGACACCATGGACACCACCTTGTAATCCAGAATCCCCGGGTGGGCCTTCTGGGCGTGGTACAGCCAGGTGCGCATCTGGTCTTTGTGTGCACGGCCCTGATCGGTGGGCGTGACAGGGATGAACTTGGGCTTGCCGGTGGTGCCGCTGGTCTGGGCGAACATCACCGGGTCTTCGGCAGTGAAAATATTCTTCTCGCCGGCCACTACGCGCTCCATGTCGCGCTCGATGTCGGCGTAGGTGATCACCGGTACCTGCTTCTGGTAGTCGGCAATAGAGTCGATGGAGGCGAAATCGTAGCGGCGCCCGTATTCGGTATCGGCATTGTTGCGCACCATGCCGATAAGCAGCTCGGTCTGGGTGCGCAGCGGATCCCGGGTCGCCGCATCGAAACGGCCCGCCGACCGTTTGCCCACGAAGGCGATCAGTTTTCCGGCGAGTGACATTGCAGGCTCCTTAGGCTGGTTTCCGTGTCGGGCCGCCCCTTATGCAGGAGCCCCCCTTCAAGGCATCTCGCTGTGGCCTTTTATCCAATCCGTCATGTCGTCGACCAGACGCTGTGGCGCATCCAGCTGGATGGAATGGGTCTGGTCCTCGTACCTTAGCACATCCAGCCCCGGCTCCTGACCCTGCCGCAGCAGCTCGAGCACCCCGTCGTTGTCGATAATCGTGTCCTCGGCGGCCAGAAACAGCTGCACCGGCAGCCGGTTATCGGCGATGTTACGGTCGACGTACGCGTCGAGCCGGTGGCTCTGCCAGAAGAACCGAACCGTCGCCGAGGTCAGGCGCAGCGGGTCGTCGCGGATATAATCCAGATACAGCGGCGTGGTGGTGAACATCTCCGGCTGTATCGGCACCGGCACCCGCGCGCCGGGGTTAAGGGGCGAGAGCAGCGCGATCTTCAGCTTATTCGGGAAGCTGACGTCCACTTTCGCGCGCAGCCCGGGCGTAATCAGCACCAGTCCGTCAAGGTCCTGCGGATGCGTCAGCCCATAACCGAGCGCCAGCTTGCCGCCCCAGGACAGGCCCACCAGGAACACCCGCTGGTAGCGCTCGCGCAGCGGCGCGATGAAGGCGCGGATATCCTCCAGCAGGGTGCCGTAGTCGTCGACGTAGCCGGACAGGAACCCCCTATTCTCGCGATTCAGGCCGCTGCCACGCCGGTCCAGGCAATACACATCGAAACCCCGGGTACGCAAGGCGTCGGCCGCCAGCGCGAACCAGCCGGCGTGGCTCTCGATGCCGTGCAGATAGACCAGCGCGGTCGCCGCACCAGGCTGCGTATAGCTAACGTAGGCCAGGCTCGCTCCGTCGCTGCCGGCATACTGTCCCAGCTCGCCGGGCACGCCACCGGGTGCCGGGTACTGCGCAACCTCAATCGGTTTCTCAGGACTGACGACGGGCGCAACGGCACAGCCCGCCAGCAATACGGCCAGCAACGCCGCTCCGATGCGCACAAACGCTTGCGTGCGCTTCACGGCTGCGGTAGCGGCTGCGGCGCGCTGTCGGGTTCACAGGCACCGCTGGTGTCGACGCCGTATGGCCTTAATTCGGCATCCACTTCCACTGACCAGCGCTGCCGCCCCAGGGATTCGACCCAGCTTTCCACCTTGTCACCGACTTCGAGATAGGGCGAGCCGGCGATGTTCTGTTCCAGATCCTCTATGAACGCTTTTCTCGCACCTTGCACACTCAGGCCGCCGCGCACAAACAACCCCGCTTTCTCCACCAGGCGCGGCTCCCGGATGGCGGTGCCGCCCGGTGTCCCGGTTATGATGATGCTGCCTGCCGGGATCACACCATCGGCGTTGTGCACGAAGCGCGGATGGCCGTTGGCATCGCGCATGCAGATGATTTCTCCGCGTCGGAACGTGTCACTCAAGTACCTGACAATGGCCCAGGGCCCACGCAGCATGGCATCGGTGGTGGACAACTGGCGCTCCTCCCCGAACGGCATTTCTCCGACCGGCGGCTCGTCGGCGGGTCGCAGCTGTGACACCACCGCACCGATCTCCAGACTGTGCTCACCCTCGTTGCGGGTACGCGGGCGCAGGTGCCGACCGTGTACCATCCAGGGGCCGACGGGAAGATAGGTCGGATGCGACTTGCCGCGGGTATATCCGGCTTCCTCGTCGAGGATAATGGGTTCGCGGTCCGATACGTCGTTGGCGGTGAAGAATGCGACCGTGTCGATAAATGCCCCGTAGTCTTGCGGGGGATTTCGCAGGTCCAGGTCTTCGAGCAGCACCAGACCCAGCTCGACTTCGTAATCGAGCAGCAGCACCGGTCGCACCGGCAGCTCACCGATCTGCACCCCGGCCCGCACCGGCTCGTAGGGGCCGGTGGGCACCACCGGCTTGGGAAACACCAGCAGTTCCGTTTCGTCTTCCTCACTACCCACCTCTTCGCGGTGCTCGGCATAGTTGAGGCCGACACCGATCACGAAGCGCTGCAAGCCATCCAGCTCCAGGCCGGTAATCTCGACCGGCGGCAGGACCAGCTCCGCCAGGCGTTCCTGGGCCAGGTCCTCTGCCAGCCCGTCATCGGTGTCGGTCTCTGCCCCGGCCGATGTAACGGCGTCCGCGGCCGCGAATGCCCAGCGCAGGAGCTGCGGCTGCCCATGAGCGGGGTCTCCTGCATAGCAGAGCTGCGGATAGCGATCGCTGAGCGCCCGCACCCGCACCGGGATACCGTTGGCCTCGACCAGTACCAGCCCGTAGCAGGTTTCGCCCTGGTGCTCGGGCAACGCTGAGATGTAACGGATGACACGCGGCCTCTCCGCTGCCGGTTCCAGCTGCGTTTGCGCCACGGCCAACCCGGACCCGGCGATCAAGGTCAGCGCACCGAGCGAAGTAGTGCCGAGTAACAGGGTCGCCCACAGCCGAGCAAGACTCCGGCACCATCGCGCCCCGGGAATAGAGGTCCAGTCTGCGCAGATCCGCTCGCGAACCCGGCATGTCCACCAAGGGACAACCGACCGAGCCCGAATGCGGCTCGATGCCGGGATAACTGGCGAGAGTCGGTGCAATCTCATAAGACGCTGTCGGTCGGCTGCGGGTCTGGACCGTCAGTTTCCCGACGGCGGAAATGCCGGGCACACGGTTATCGTATTCCGACCGCTCCGCGCGCATCGCGGCGGCGCCCAACTGATGGAATCTATTGATGAAATGGTGTGATTCAAAAACAACATAGCGGCCTCCCGGGCGCTTGCCATGGTAGTTGCGCAGGATCGCGCGCGTCAACACGGTATGGGGCCGACCCGAGAGATCCAGGGCCGGGCTGAATACGTCTGAGGCGATAGCAAAGATCCCAATCGGTTGCGCGGCGACTGGCCTGCTCCACCGCGGTCTGATCGTGGCCCTTGGCGCGGACCAACGCTCGGCTGAGGCACAGGCAAAGCTGATCTCGATAAATCTGCGTCGCATCTGTATTCGTTCAGAACCGCCAGCGCGCACTGACGTTGAAAAAATGCACCGCGTTGCGCTCGAACTCGCCCTTGAGATCACCGGTAAGGGGGCCGCCGGTCTGTTCAACTTCGGCGTCGCCGGCATTCAGGTATACATAACTGAAACCCAGCACAAAGTCGTCGCGTTTGAGGTACTCGGCGCCGAGCCCCAGGCGGATCTGCCGGTCGAGCGGCAGATCGATGGTGCGATCGTCATCGTCCACCGGTGAGCTGTCATACGCCAGGCCCACGCTGAGGACCCACTGCGGCCGGTAGCGATAACGTGTGCCCAGTGCGACGTGCCAGGTGTCCTTGAAATTGCGATCCTGTTCGAAGGAGCGAGTGGTGGTCGAATTCAGCGTGATGCCGACCTGCCCGAACTCCGACCAGTTTTCCCAGCCCAGATTGCCCATCAGGGCCAGTTTGTCGTTGAGTTCGTGATAGCCACTCAGGGT
>CBDTYI010000102.1:0-8753 GCA_965364565.1 uncultured Gammaproteobacteria bacterium
ATGTCCTGGTCGGTGGTGCCCGGGTGTGCGGCGATAAAATAGGGAATCAGGTACTGCTCCTTGCCGGCAGCAGCGGAATACTTGTCGAACAATTCCTTGAACCGGTAGTAAGCCTCCATGCCCGGTTTCATCATCTTGGTGAGCGGTCCGCTCTCGGTGTGTTCGGGGGCGATTTTGAGGTAGCCGCCAACGTGGTGGCTGACCAGTTCCTTCACATACTCCGGCGATCGCACCGCCAGATCGTAGCGCAGGCCGGAAGCTACCAACACCTTCTTGATGCCCGGCAGCGCGCGCAGTCGCCGGTACAGCCGAACCAGCGGCGCATGACTGGTGTTGAGGTTGGAACAGATGCCCGGATACACGCATGACGGCCGCCGGCAGGCGGCCTCGATGTCGGCGCTTTTGCAGGCCAGCCGGTACATATTGGCGGTGGGCCCGCCGACATCCGAGATAACACCGGTGAAGCCCGGTACCGTGTCGCGGATGGTCTCGATCTCGCGCACGATGGAATCTTCCGAACGATTCTGAATGATGCGCCCTTCGTGTTCGGTGATGGAACAGAAGGTGCAACCGCCGAAACAGCCGCGCATGATGTTTACCGAGAAGCGGATCATTTCATAGGCCGGGATGCGCGCACCTCCGTAGCCCGGATGCGGCAGGCGCGTATAGGGCAGCTCGAACACCCGGTCGAGTTCTGCGCTGGTGAGAGGAACGGCGGGCGGATTCAGCCACACATCGCGCTCACCGTGGCGCTGCACCAGGGCGCGTGCGTTACCGGGATTGGTTTCCAGGTGCAGCACCCGTGAGGCGTGCGCATACAGCAGCGGATCATCCCGCACCGCCTCGTAGGACGGCATGCGAATCACGCTGCGAGCCCGGTCGATGCGCGGGCGGCGCTGAAACTGCAACGGTCGTTCGGTACCGCCGGGTTTGGCGCATGACGCCGTCGCTGCCTCGCCATAGGGGTTGGGTCGGGCATCGACACGCCCCGGCGTGTCGATGCTGGTGGAATCGATCTCGCTCCAGCCCTCCGGTATGCCCTTGCACAGCAGCGCGGTACCACGGATATCGTCGAGCGCAACGACCGGTTCGCCGGCCGCCAGCCGGTGGGCGATCTCGACCACCTGGCGTTCGCCGTTGCCGTACACCAGCAGATCGGCCTTGGCATCCAGCAGCACCGAACGGCGCACCTTGTCCGACCAGTAATCATAGTGCGCACTGCGGCGCAGACTGGCTTCGATGCCGCCGATCACGATCGGCACGTCGGCACAGGCCTGGCGGCAGCGCTGCGCGTACACCAGCACCGACCGGTCGGGACGGCGCCCCCCGGTTCCGCCCGGGGTATACGCATCGTCGGAGCGCCGCTTGCGGTCCGCCGTATAGCGGTTGACCATGGAATCCATGTTGCCGGCGGTGACTCCGAAGAACAGGTTGGGCCTTCCCAGCGTCGTAAAATCATCGACCCGGGTCCAGTCCGGCTGCGCGATGATACCGACGCGAAAACCCTGCGCCTCCAGCACCCGCCCGATCACAGCCATGCCGAAGCTGGGATGATCGACGTAGGCATCCCCGGTTACCAGGATGATGTCACAGGAATCCCAGCCCAGCTGGTCCATTTCGGCGCGCGACATCGGCAGCACCGGCGCCACCCCGAAGCGGCGGGCCCAGTACGCACGATAGGAAAAGATCGGCTTGGCAGTGAGCATAGGTCGTTACGCGGGGCTGGTGCGGGGCGCAAGCATGATGATAAGGACGATGCAGTATAGCATCCCGGCGCCCTGTCCGCTGGCGCCCCTCAGCGGTTGCCCAGCAATGCCCTGAGCGCCGCATTGATTACCTGCAGCCGCTCCGTCTCGCCACCGCGATCGGGGTGATGCCGCATGACCAGCTGCCGATAGGTGCGCTTGATGGTCGCATCGTCCACCGGATCGCTCAGACCCAGTTCCATCAGCGCCTCGGCGCGCTGGTCCTGGCGCTGGAACCGCACCCAGAATGCGGCCAGCAGCTCGTCCACATCACGCGCAGAGGTCTGCTCCAGATTGGACAGATCGAGGTAATACTCGCGCAAGGTGTCGGGTCGTGCCAGCCCACCCTGTCCGCATCGATAGGGCTGCCAGCGGATATTCAGGGGGCGTATCTCGAGGTGCGCCCGCTGCGCCTGCCAGCTGCGGTCACGCAGACGATACAGCGCGTGAAACAGGAGGAAATGGGCGCAAAACAGCGCGTGCGGCTCCCATGGCGAGGCACCGAGAAACGGCAGATAGCCGGCATCGTAGAGCAGACGCAGCAACTGGTGCTCACTGAGTCCTGCCGGGTGCTGGCGCAGCAAGCCGTCAACCGAGGCGAGAAACTCCTCACCCAGGGCACGCTCTGTGTCAATTTTGTGCATGGCTGAATCGGTAAGCAGAGCTCCGCAGCGGAGCACCTGGACCATCATAGTGCATACGCAGCGACAGCGCCCACCGGCACGGGCACGCAGCTTCATCGTGGTCACAAAAAAGTAATGCGGCACCGTGCAGAATTTGATATATAGTCAAGCGTGTGTCGCTCGCGGTTGGCTGCACGGCTTTGTCACCCGGCCGGTCACAGTGAATATTGGTTGCACGTTCTTTAGGTCTAAATCAGAAGTTACATTCTTGCTACTTCCTGTATACCGCCCTTTATGATCTGCAATTGAATATCCGTCTATTTGTTCTACCAGAGGTAAATTTACATGGTTACAGGTACCGTTAAATGGTTCAACGAATCCAAGGGATTCGGTTTCATCGCACCTTCTGACGGCAGCGCCGACGTGTTCGTTCATTTCTCCGCGATTCAGGGCGACGGTTTCAGAACCCTGGTTGAGGGCCAGAAGGTCAACTTCGAAGTGGAGAAAGGACCGAAAGGGCTGCAGGCTGCCAGGGTCGAAGTGGCAAGCTGAAGCAGCGCTTTCAGGCAGGCCAACCTGCGAGAACCCCGTCCGCCGACGGGGTTTTTTTTGCGGCTGCGAAAATGCGACACGATTGCCACCCCAGGTACGGATTTCTCGCTGCTTTACTAAGGCATACACTGACACCGCCTCATGTCGCTCAGCGGGGGTCGGCCGCAGGGATGCGGCCGTCAAGCCTACAGGGATGTATTTAAGGCGTCCCGCTGAGCGACATGAGGCGGTGTCACTGTAGCTACTCATAACCAGAAATACCCATAGGGCATCAGCCGTGAGGCGTGCAAAACTTGCTATGATCCAGGTATCTCACTGCAATACTTAACCAGGAGTACCAGCAATGACCCAGACCCACCAGCAGGTTGCCGACAGCATCGTGGATCATTTCCGCGCCGGTCTCAGCGAATCGGCGCGCCAGCATATCGACAGCGAACACTTTGCGCGGCTCGCGACCCTGATCTGCGGCGCGCTGTCCGCCGAGCAGACGGTGGCAGTGGATCTGGTGGAGGAACTGCTGGGGAAGCTGCGCGCCCGGGTGGAAGCACCACAACTGGAACTGTGAGTCAGGTGCCCGCACCGGCCCGCAGTTTTTCCGTGGCGATCTCGCGCATGCGGAACTTCTGCAGCTTGCCGGTCACAGTCATGGGGAACTCGTCGACGAACCAGATGTAGCGGGGAATCTTGAAGTGGGCGATGCGGCCCTTGCAGAAGTCGCGCAGTTCCTGTTCCGTCGCGCTTTCACCGGCATGCAGCTGCACCCAGGCCATAACCTCCTCGCCGTAATAGTCGTCGGGCACCCCGAATACCGCCACCGCCGCCACCTTGGGATGGGTAAACACGAAATCTTCGATTTCACGCGGATAGATATTTTCCCCACCCCGGATGATTCTTTCTTTCCGGCGTCCGGTGATACGCCACTAGCCGTCGGCATCCATGCTGCCGAGATCCCCGGAGGCCAGCCAGCCGTTGGCATCCACCGTTTTGGCAGTCGCCTCTGCATCCCCGTAGTAGCCCTTCATGATGTGATAACCGCGAAAACAGATCTCGCCCACCGCACCGATCGGCAGTGTCCGCCGGCTGGCCACATCGACGACCTTTACCTCCTGATGCGGCAGGTTGCTGCCCACCGTTTCGACACGCCGGTCGAGGCTGTCGTCACGCGAAGTGAGGTGAGTGAGCGGCGAGGCTTCGGTCTCGCCGTAACCGATCAGGATCTCGGTGCAATGCATATCCTGCATGACGCGCTGCATGAGCGCCGGCGGACAGGGCGCGCCCGCCATGATGCCAGTGCGCAGGCTGGACAGATCGAAGCTGGTAAATTCGGAGTGTTCCAGCATCGCGATAAACATGGTGGGCACACCGTGCACCGCACTGCAGCGCTCCTGCGCGATGCCTTTCAGCACCGCAGCTGCGTCGAAATGCTCGCAGGGCAGCACCAGGCAGGCGCCCGCGCTGAGACACAGCAGGTTCGCCAGCACCATGCCGAAGCAGTGATAGAACGGCACCGGTACCGCCAGCCGGTCGCGTTCGCTGAAATGCATGGCGCGCGCGGAAAAATAGGCATTGTTGAGAATGTTGTGGTGCGACAGCACCACCGCCTTGGGAAAACCGGTGGTTCCGGAGGTGTACTGGATGTTGATGGCGTCGTCGGTGTCGAGTTCGGCGCTGGCCGCGTCGAGCCGTTCGGGCGACACGCCCTCGCCCGCCGCCAGCAGCGCCTGCCAGGTGGTGAAACCGGGCTGCGGCGCCACGCTGTGCGCGGGGTCGGCCGGATCATAGACCACCACCCGCCGCAGCAGGGGAAACGCCTGGGTGGCCAGGCGGTCGGCATCTACGCGCTCCAGCTCGGGAATCAGCTCCAGCAGCATCTGCACATAATCGCTGCTGCGAAACCTCGGGATGAGGAACAGGCCCTGCACCTCGGAGCGTTGCAGCGCATAGGCCAGCTCGCGGGCACGGTAGGCCGGATTGACGTTGACCAGCAGCGCGCCGATGCGCGCCGTGGCCATCTGCAGCAGCAACCATTCGATGTTGTTGGTTGACCAGATACCGATACGGTCGCCACGCTTAAAACCGATTCCGAGCAGGCCGGCGGCAAGCTGGTCGACGCCCGCGGCCAGTTCGCGGTAGCTCAGTCGCCGCCCCTGCGGCAGCGAAACGACGGCCTCCTGGTCCGGGAAACGCTGCACCACGGCGGCGAAATGCTCGGGAATCGTCGCGCCGAGCAGCGGCTCGGTTCCGCCGCGATGCCAGTAGCTTTTTTGTGCACCCGTCTCCATCACTCCGCCTCCGGCGCCTCGGCACCCGCGCTCTCCACGTCCGCCCAGTAGCGGTCCACGCTGCGCTGCAGGTCGGCAAGCAAGGTCTCGTTGCGCCCCGGGGCGAACAGGTGCGCGAAGCGCCCCTGCAATTTCAGGTACTCCTCGACCGGCAGGCGCGGATGCGGCACCCTGGTGTGCACCACCCGGCCGTCGACGTACTCCTTCAAGGGCCAGACGCCGGTCTTCACCGCCAGCTTGCCGATATCGGCGCTGTCCTTCGGATCGAAATCCCAGCCGGTCGGACAAGGCGCCAGCGCCAGGATCAGGCGCGGGCCTCGCAGCGACTTGGCCTTCTCGATCTTGCGCGCCAGGTCGAGCGGCTCGGCACCGATCACCGTCGCGACATAGCTCGGCCGGTGCGCGGCCCAGATAGCGAACAGGTCCTTCTTGTAGCCCGGATAACCGCGCGGCCCCGTGCTGGTCGACGTGAGTGCCGCGTGCGGCGTGGCGCCGGAAAACTGCTGGCCGGTATTGCCATAGCCCTCGTTGTCGTAACAGATATAAATGAAATCCAGACCGCGCTCGATGGCCCCGGAGGTCGCCGACAGGCCCATGCCGTAGGCCGCGCCGTCACCGGTGAGCACCACCACCTCGAGGTCCTCCTCGGCAGGCATGCGTTGCTGTTCGAGCAGGATATCCAGGGCATCGCGGATACCCTGGCCGCCGGCCGGCGCCGAGGCCATGGCGGTGTACAGCCAGGAACCGCGAAACGGCGTGAAGGGGTATACGGACAGCAGCGTCATGCAGCCGGCGGCATTCACGAACACGGTGCGTGTCCCGAGAATGTCGTAGATCTCGTGCAGGGCCTGCAGCCCGCCGCAACCGGCACACATGGGCGTTCCAGTGCCCAGCAGGTGGGTCGAGGGCAGGTCCTTCATGCGGCGGAACTGTGTCTCGTTCATGATTCTGATCCCAATTGCTCGCGCTCGGCGTGCGCAATGGCCTGCAGCTTGCGCACTTCGCGCAACTCGTCTTCGTTGTACAGCAGGCGCGGTGGCGGCGTGCGCCCCGTATCGGCCGCCTTACGGGTCAGTGCCGCGATCTCGTAGAACTCCTCGGCACTGATGTCACGGCCGCCCAGTCCACCGATAAAGCTGGCCAGCACCGGCGGCGCATCCGGCTGGCCGTACAGCACCGAGGCCAGCTCGCCGTGCAGCACCCCGCCCTTGCCCGGCGCCAGGTTCTGGTCGATGACCGCCACCGCGCGCTTGCCGCGCAGTGCCCGATACAGCGCCTGCGCCGGCCAGGGCCGCACCAGACGCGGCCGCAGCAACCCCACCGCGACGCCGCTGTCGCGCAGCCTGTCCACCGCATCGCGCGCCTTGGTGGCGAAACAGCCGATCATCACAAAGACAACTTCCGCATCCTCACAGCGGTAGGCATCCACCGCCGGGTGACTGCGCCCGAACTGCGCACCGAATGCCTGCGCGACTTCGTCATACACCCCCAGCGCATTCTGTGCCGCCAGGTGCGATTCGTAGCGGAAATAGGAATACGGCCCGCTGCCCAGTACCGCCACCGCCTGGCTGGCCGGAGCGCTGGCGCGAAACCGGACGTTCTCCGCTTCATAGGGCGGCAGAAACGCGACCGCCGTCTGCGCCTCGGGGATGTCCACTGGCTCGCGCGTGAACGACAGGTAGAAACCATCCAGGTTGACGATCACCGGCAGGCGCACGCGTGGGTCCTCGCCGAGCCGGAACGCCATCAGGGTGCTGTCCAGCACCTCCTGGCAGGTCGAACAGTGAATCTGCAAAAAGCCGCTGTCGCGCGCCGCGAAAATATCGTTGTGATCCGGCTCCAGGGTGATCGGCGAGGCCAGACCGCGCGAAACGTTGACCAGCACGAAGGGCGCGCGCCAACCCGCCACCGTGTACAGCATCTCCATTGCATGCAGCAGCCCCTGGCTGGAGGTGGCGCTGAACACCCGTACCCCCGTCGCGGCTGCCGCACCGGCGGCGGTGATCATGGAGTGTTCCGACTCCAGTGTGACCATGCGCCCGCGCATGTCGCCGCCATCCAGCCAGCCGGCAAGGGTCTCGATGATTTCGGTCTGCGGCGTAATCGGAAACGCCGGCACGTAGTCGACACGAGCCAGGCGCGCGCCCCAGGCGGCGGCGGCGTTGCCGGTGAGCAGTGCGCGGCTCATGGCACAGTCTCCTCTTCCTGTGCCTGGTGTTCCGGGATCGCCTCGATGGCGTGCGGCGGGCACTTGGCCACGCACACCAGGCAGCCTTTGCAGTGGTCATAGTCGATTACCGGGGTCCCGTCGGACTCGACACTGATGGCTGCGTCGGGGCAGAACGTGCTGCACACCCACCAGCAGTGCTTGCAGCGAGTGTAGTCGACCACCGGACGCATGGTGCGCCACAGACCGGTGCGTACCTCGACACTGGTCCCCGCGGCGTGAATCACCGGCGCCGCCTCGCTCGCGTTGTCAAAGGGCAGATCAACCCAGGCAGGCCGCGCGTAGTCGCGCGCATCCGCTTCAGTGCGCTCCGTTACCAGACCCTGGTGTGGCGCCACCGCGTCCCAGGCGCGCCGCGCTTCGGCCAGGTTGGCTTCGATAACGGGCTCCGGTAGAGCCGCCAGTTCCTCGCGCAGCGCTGTTATCAGGCAGTCGCATTCGATTGAACCGGTCAGGCACGCCGCCGCCGCGGCACAGGCCGTTCCGACATAGGGTAACGCGGCGCGATCGACGGTCTCGGCCGGCGCCGGCAACACCAGCAGTGGTCCCGACAGGTTCAGCCGCTCGCGCCACAAATGCGCATCCTCGCGGGTATTGATCAGCAGCACACTGTGTTCGTCCATACCCGCCAGCACGCCTGCCGCAGGCACGCCGGGCAGCGAATCGTCGGCGACTATGACCAGGTCCGGGCAACGGATAATGCCGCGCTCGTTGATAGGCTTGCGCGCGGCACGCACAAAGGCAAAGATCGGCGCACCACGCCGCTCGGCGCCATAACGGGGAGCGTCCTGCACCTCGAAACCGGCGCAGAAAAACGCGCTGCCCAGCACCCGGCTGGCGGTCTTCATGCCCTGGCCACCACGACCGTGAAAGCGGATGCGATACATGCTGCCTCCCGTTCACCCGGTGCAGGCGGGTACCCGCACCGTCTAGACGAAACCCGGCGCCGAGGAAAACAGCGAATAACGCCGGTACCCCATCGCCTTGTGAATTCGTTCCAGCGCCAGGTCCACCGCCGCCTGGCGCGGCAGAATCTTGCGCCTGCTGGACTGCTCCAGGGTCTGGCGCGTGTTGCGACGCAGTTTTTCCTCGATGCTCTCCAGTGCGGCGCTCTCGCTGGCGCCGTGGTATTCCATCGCCGCGCAGATGACACCGCCGGCATTGGCGATGAAATCCGGCACGCACAGCACGCCCTTGCCGGCCAGAATGCGTTCCGCCTCGTGGGTAATGGGGATGTTGGCGCCCTCGATAACCAGCCGCGCGCGCAGCCGTTCGACATTGTGTTCGTCGATGACGTCGGGACGCGCAGCCGGGATCCAGATAT